>NZ_JBRCHD010000005.1:0-59082 GCF_053489755.1 Rhodoflexus sp. | reverse complement strand
GACATTGTAAAACTCTGGTGGGCAGCGTAGCGGTGGAGAAAGAAACTCTGGAAAAAGAGTCCTGAGTACCACAGGACGATGATGAAAATTAGTACTGTCATTAGTGGAATGAATGATTTAGAAATATGCTCAAATGTAAGCAGAAAATTTCTAATTCTCCCTGATTTCGGGGTTGGGAATTGCATTCTTTGACGATCTTTTTCCTGAAAGTTCTATGAACAGCCCGATTTGCAGAAAATCGCGCCCTGTTTCGTCATTGATGCGATAATCGAACTGGTGCAAATAGCCGATCTGCAACGAAGCCTGTTGCGAAAGGCGGCGGTTTAAGGTGAAGGCCAATCGATTTCGCTCAAAGTAAGGCTCTCGATCGGTAAAAAAAATCTCATTCGTAATGCTGAACTGATAAGGCTTGTAGCCTCTTTCAGTATTGCCAAAAGGATAGGCAGCCCCCAGCCGATAGCGAAAGCGATTCCGATAGCCGAATTGGGTAAAACGCATTTCCATGCGGTAGCGCTGCTCGATCCTGAGCTGCCCGATTGCCTGCATAAGCGACAGGTGTGGCCAGAGACGTACTTCGCTGTTGTTCTTGGGGCGTACAAAGTCTCCGCCCTCACCATAAGTATCGTACTTGCCTACGGCTAGTCCTGCATATACATTAGGATATGCTCTGTAAATAAATCCACCTTTGTACTCGTGGTAGTGAAAATGGTCGTAGAAGCGTAAAGAGCGCAACTGCGCCTCGCCAAAAAAACTGAGGCGTAGGTTGTAAGCATAGCGAATGTTAATCGTATTCCAACTGCCTAAAGTACCATCCTGTGCGTATGCTGCTGCAACAAGCAAAAAAATCACACCAAGAAGGGTAAATATTTTTTTCATTGGCACACCTGTTCTAAGGTGCAAAGATAAACTGCTTAGTCTATGCTGAATTTCTTCCCTGCGGTTTTCTCGGGTAGCTCGTCGGTGCGAAAGGGCGCAAGCGGCAAACCGATGGCGTTAAAGACGTTAGCATCTGCCGGATCGTCTGCCCATGCATAGCGCACGTACTCCGGGCGGCTCACTCGGTCGCAGGAAAGAATGATGCGATCATTGCCGACAATGCGCGCCTGCGCCGGGAAAAAATAACCGTCTGAACCTGCTACTTCGAAGCCTCGCACATAACCGTAGCGATCATTTTTAACCATGAGTTTGCCGTAGGTATTCTTGAAATAAAGCATCAGGGTCTCATCCTGCAAGATTTTTTCGGCAAAAAAAGGACTGCTATACTGAATATTTCGCCGATAAACTATGCTTAGTGCATTTAGCGCCAATCGGCGGCCTACCTCCTGCTTGTTGCGCGGGTGAATATCTTGCGAGTCGCCGATGTCTATCGTTACTACCATACCCGTAAGCGGCAGTTTGAGCGCTGTTTGCTGTGCTTCGCGCAGTTCTGCCCACTCGCTGCCGCCATTTTGGCTGGTGCCACCTGCTGCTTTCCAATTGGCTAACTGTACAAATAGGAAAGGTAGTTCCTGCCCCCATTGCTTGCGCCAGTCGGCAATCAGTGCAGGAAACATTTCGCGGTATTGCACTGCCCTCGCCGCATTGGTTTCCCCCTGATACCAAATCACGCCGCGCAAAGCAAAAGGAATTAGTGGGTGGATCATGGCATTGTAGAGAACTGAGGGATAGCGATTGGGATTTTTTCTGATGAGCGAATCCGTCCGCGTATCACTTGCGGCAGGCGTGCGGGCAAATAAAGCCGTCATGCCGGGTAGATCGGAAAGGCTTGTTCTACTGATCCACGACTCGATTTGCGTACCGCCCCAAGTGCTGTTTATCAGCCCGATTGGCACTTTGAGCGAGTCGTGCAAATGGCGGGCAAAGGCATAGGCAACAGCAGAAAACGCTGCTACATTTGGCGGAGTAGCTGTCTGCCAGCCGCCTGTTTGGAGGCTATCCTGCAAACTTAACTTAGCATTGTGAACAATTTTTACATGCCTGATGAGCGGATAGTTAGCCGCAGCAATCTCGCGTTCGGCATCCTGACTGGCGCGTACCTGCCACTCCATGTTGGATTGACCCGAACACAGCCAGACTTCGCCTACAGCCACATTGTGTAGCAAAACGGTGTCCTGCTGCGGTTGCATGACAAGCAGCCGATAATTGCTGCCTACGGGCAAGCTATCAATAGTAATTTGCCACCTGCCGCTGACTTTATCTGTTTTTTCTTTCCACAGGCGGTTGCCAATCTGCACGCTGACGGGCTGCCCGGGCACACCCCAACCCCATATTGGGATTGTCTTGCCCCGCTGTAATACCATGTTATCGCCAAAAATAGCTGCTACCCTAAGTTGCTGCACGGGCTTTTCCCTCGCTTTTTTTTGTGCGTTTGAACAAAGCGGCAGCAACCCCGCACCAATCAAGCTGAACCAAAAGATGAGTTGTATGGTTGATTTCATATGCTGATGCTGTTAATTTGCCAAGAATTACGACTTCAGAACCACCTGTAAACCTTCCATAAGCGCTTCTATATCGGCGGGAGTGTTGTATAGATGGGGGGAGACACGCATCGCATCACCGCGATACGATACCAGCACATGGCGGCGGTTTAGCTCCTCTCGCAAGCGCGCCATATCTATATCTTTCGGAAAGCGAACGCCCAATAGGTGTTCGCTTCGCCAGTGCAGATCTTCCGTATAGCAACCCGCTTCTGTCAGCAAGTCAATGAGCGGCGCAGTCAGTTGGCGACAGTGCGACTGGATCTGTGCCGTACCCCAGCCCTGTACCAATCGGAGTGCCTCCAGCAGCATTGGGATAAGGATAAAGTTGCTTTTTTCGCCTACGTCGTAGCGTATTGCACCGGGCTGGTAGGCTGGCTGATAGTCTATCAGTCGGCTGAAGTCTTCGCTGTTGAGTCTGCCCATCCATGACTCCTCTATGGGCTGTCCGTTGTCAAAAATAGGCCCGTACCAGGCAACTCCTATGCTGTAAGGCCCCATGAGCCACTTGTAAGAAGCAGCAATGACGGCATCTGCACGGATCTCGCGCAGATCGAACGAGTAAGCCCCAATGCTTTGTGTGCCGTCTACCACCAACACACCGCCACAGCGGTGGACTTTGTCGGCAATGGCAGCCAGTTCGAAGCGCGTGCCGTCTGCCCAATGAAAATGCGGCAAAGCTACCAGCGCTGTTTTATCGGTAATGGCTTTCAGGATTGCCTCGTTCCACAGCGCCCCGCGATTGTGGAGCGTTTCGGGGGGAGCGATCGTTTTGATGGTCAGCTGCCGCTCGCGGGCAAGCATCTGCCAGGAATATATGTTACTTGGAAACTGCTCGTGGGCAACAATAATTTCTTCCCCTGCCGAACAGGGCAGATTTTTAGCGACTGTTGCAATGGCATAAGATACTGAAGGAATAATGGCAACTCGCTGAGGTTCGCTGCTTCGGATCAGGTTTGCAAAGGCATAGCGTACCTTCTCTACGTCACTAAAAAAATCTGCCTGACTGATGTTGTAAGGTTCTGCTTTGCGCAAAAGCCCTTTCATACCTGCTAAGGCTACCGCATTGGGCATGGGCGACATGTAGGCGCAGTTGAGGTAGTGCACGTCGTCGGCGATACTAAAAAGTGAGCGAAAATTTGCCATCGTGATCAGTCGTCTATGGTCAAATATAATCTTTCGTTTTTATCTTTCGGCTTTAGTGTGGTTTATCATGTCTCAATCGCTGATTTATACGCTGTTATCGCTGGCATTGCTGCTCGGTGGTATTTTTGTTCTGCGTCGTTTGTGGATAGGGGCGCTGGCAGGAGTCCTCTTTCTTGGCATTGCTCATCTGCGGGCAAGAGGCACTTACGCCTTGCTCCCTGCCGCTGCGGATGCGCTACTTATCTGGGCAGAACTTGGCATCCTGATTTTCGGAGCGTATTTGTTCTATAACCTTTTGCATCAGCAAGAGCAAATGAATGCTTTCAGCCAAAAACTGGGGACTTCCGGCAAAAGCCTGACGGTCATTTTGTTGTTTGGCTGGTTTTTGGGAAGCCTGATGGAAGGTATCGCAGGCTTTGGCATTCCGGCAATGCTGGTGGCGCCCTTGCTGTACAGCCTTGGCTTCCGCCCGCTAACCTGCGTAATGATTCCGTTGGCTGCCAATACGGCCTCAGTAACTTTTGGCGCGCTGGCAACTGCCTTGCGCATCGGCATAGGAGTAACCTTGCCGGGCGATGCGGTAGTGCAGTACACAGTAGTGATTAATGCGCTGCCCATTATGGCGATGCCCTTTGTGCTGGCATGGCTTTACAGCAATACTGAGGGCATTACAATCCGTTGGCAGCAGGAGAGGCAAACGCTTCTGCTGGCAGGCATTTGCTTTCTGATTCCCTATCTGATTGGTAGTCGTTTGAGCGTAGAGCTGCCCACTGTGCTCGCGGGTAGCATAGGCATGTTTGCTTTTGTAGCGCTGGCGATGCCCAACGAACAAAAGCCCGCTGCTAAACTCTGGTGGCAAACTTTCTGGCCGTATCTGCTGTTCATCGCACTGCTGATTCCTGCCTCGTGGCTGCTGAAGCCTATCGGCTGGCGATGGACGGACAATGGCAAAATGCTTTCAGCCTTTCAACCGGGGCTGCTCTTTGTTCTTGCAGGACTTATTTACCAATCAATCGCTGTCCAAAACGATCGCGGTAGAGTTTTTTGGCAGGCTTTTGGACAAACTGTCGGCAAAATGCGCATGACGCTACTCAGCATCCTGCTTTTGGTACTGTTTACACAACTGATCCGTGCAGATATGGTGGCTGCCTACGGCGAGCTTGCCCCGCAACAATCGTGGATGGCACTGCTTGTATTTCCGGGGCTTTCGGGCGTGGCAGGCAGTTTTATCACAGGCAGCGCCACGATGGGTAACCTACTCTTTGCCGGCGGATTGCAAGAAATACTGGCCGGACAGCAATGGATGAGCCTCGCGCTGGCAGTTCTCCACTCGGGCAGTGCGGTAGGCAATGCGATCTCGCTGCAAAACATCCTGATGGTAAAATCTGTTATCCCCGAAGAAATAGAGGAAGCACAAATGATGCAGCTAAATGCTCCCATCGTTGGGTTTTATCTGCTGCTCGTCTGGCTGGGGGCGTGGGTGGTGATGCAGGTATAAGTGCAATTGCTATCTTTTCAACAGCAACCTGTCGAAAAGATAGCAAATTACACCTGCATCTTAAGCAGTAAAAAAATGGATATTGGTACTTTTGTTGTCCAACCCGTGAATACATGCGCATTTTCCGCCACTTCTTTTGGATAGTCATTATTTGTTGCTCTACAGGTTGTACGGGGGTTCGCTATTTGCAGGAAAACGAGCAACTGCTCTACAGTCAAAGTATCAGAGGCAACCGCCAAGTATCTACCGATGAACTGGAAACCTTCTACAGACAACGCCCCAACCGTAGGTTGCTGCTGTTTGCTTTTTCGCCTTATGTAATTGCTTATTACGAAGGCAGAAAGCCCTACGAGCGCCGCCTACCCGAAAAAAAAGCAGAACTTGCCCAAAAAGAAGCCTATTTTGACGCGCTGCTGCAAGATACAACGCTCGACTTCCGCCGGGAGCGAAAGATTCTTGCCAAACGCGATCGTCAACTGGGTAAGCTCCGCCGCTGGATAGAGGAGGGCAATTGGCTTATGCGCTCCGTAGGAGAAAAGCCTGTTATCTTTGACTCGATGCTCATGTTCCGCACGGCGCAGCAAATGCAACTTGCTATCCGCCAACGCGGCTTTTTCTCGGCGCAGGTCAAGCCTGTGTACCGCATCAATAAGCGCCTGGCAAATGTTACCTATCAGGTAAGTGAGGGGGTTGCGCATACCATTAACAGCATCAGCTATACCAGCACAGACTCGGTACTGCTGCAAATCATTCGGCAGGATACGCTCAACCGACTGCTGCGCAACAATATGCGCTACGACGAGGCAATTTTCGCACAGGAACGCGATCGCATCACGCGCTATTTGCGCAACAACGGCTACCACGAGTTTACCCGCGATTTTATCTTCTTTGACATAGACACACTCATCGGGAAGCCCTACCGCGCAGACCTGCGGATTACGATCGAAACAATTGATGGCATAAGTCCGCACCGTCGGTTCTCTATCGGACAGGTAGAAATTATTACGGACGTAAATACGGAAAGCGATCGCCCTGCCCGCGACACATTGAATTACAAAGGTTTACGCATCGTTTCGTTTGATACCTATCGCTACTCGCCCAAACTGCTGGAAGATCGCATTCGACTCAAAGCCAATCAGTTGAGCAGTCAGGCAAATGCCGAAGAAACACAGCGGGCACTGGCAGCATTAGACATGTTCAAGTTTGTAAATATTGTGCAGGATACAACTGGCGGAATGCTTCGCCCGCGCATATTTGTCAGCCCCTTACCCATCAATGAGATCAGCTTCGAGGGCGGCTTGAACGTAGCGCAGGCATTTCCCGGGCCCTTCTTCAGCACATCGTGGCGCAATCGAAATATCTTTCGGGGTTTTGAAATTGTAGAATTACGGGCACGGGGATCGCTGGAAGCCCAAGGCAGCGCTGCCGAACTGCAAAATAACTATAACGCGCAAGAACTCAGCCTCAATGCGAGTATTGCTTTTCCCAAACTGATATTCCCAATCAGCTTGGACAAAAACAAAATCCTGAATATTTTTTCGCCACGAACTAAACTTTCCACAGGCTATACCTTTATCCGCCGTCCGGAATATGATCGCCTGAATTTTCAGTCCACCTTTAATTACGAATGGACAAACTTGCGCGATAAGCAGTTTACTTTTACCCCCTTAGACCTCACGATTGTCAATACACCGCGCTTTCAGGACGAGTTTATCGAGTACTTGTTGCAATTAGCAGCAGGTGGCAACACTTTGCTGCGAAGTTTCAGCCGCCTGATCGTATCGAGTATGTCTGCCAATTTTACCTATTCGAATAGTAAACGGCGCGACGCTATCTATTTCCGCTTATTTGGCGAGTCGGGTGGTACTACGCTCAACTTACTCAGCCGACGATTTCTGGCAAACAACAGCACCATTTTTGGGTTGGAGTATTTCCGTTTTGTCAAAATGAATGCCGAAGGCAGGTACTATTTGCCGCTCAGCAAAGAAACAACCCTTGCTATGCGCGCCAATCTAGGGATGGCGCTCCCCTATGGAACTACACAAGACGAGCGAAGTACAGTGCTGCCCTATGAAAAGTATTTTTTCACAGGTGGTAGCAACAGCATACGGGCATGGCGACCGCGCCGCCTCGGACCGGGCAGCTACACCCCTCCTTTCAATGAAAACACGGGCTTTTTCGACCTGCGATTCGAACAACCCGGCGAACTGCTGCTGGAGATGAATGCCGAACTGCGCACCAAACTGTTTGGGTTTGTTAATGGCGCACTCTTCATAGATGCAGGCAATGTGTGGATGCTCACACCGGACTCCCGTCCGGGATCGGACTTTCGCTTAGATCGCTTTGCACAAGAAATTGCCGTCGGGACGGGTGCAGGGCTACGCATGGACTTTTCCATCGTAATTCTCCGCTTCGATTTGGGCTTACGCGTATGGGATCCTGCTTTTCCCTTGCAACAACGCTTCGTACTTGGCAGAGAAGCCCTCCGCAACCCCACCTTCAATATCGGCATCGGGTATCCGTTCTAATCCAAGTATGAATTTAACATCTGCGCAAAATTGAGCGCACTTGGCGGTAAAAAATTTCAACTGCCAAATAGGCCAGCAAAGTTGGCAAAAAATTCGTATATAGAATTACCAACAAACAACTTCTGCTTATGCGACGCTTGGCACTATTTTCCATACTACTGTTTGGGGGCTTCCTAATAAGTTGCGAGGAACAATCTGCGGCAGATCGGATAACGGTGGAGACTTCACTGATGATAAATAGCGCAGAAACGCCACCAACCTCGCTACAAATAGCCAACTATTCGCAGTCTTTGCGCGAACTGCTGGCGCGGGATTCCTCTATAGACAGCGTGATTAGTGCTTTCTACCGGCAGCGCAACTTTTTGCCTCTGTGGCAAAGTCCTGAAAAAATAGATGCAGCCGTCGCTACACTGCTCAATGCCGATGAGCACGGACTGCTGGCCGGCGACTATCAGATCAATGAGGCGTTGGAGCTAAAAAGATTAGCACTGCGCTCCGAATATCAGCATCCGCAAACGCTGGCAAAATTAGAACTACAACTAACGGCGAGTTTGCTGCAATATGCCGTTGATCTGCTGGCAGGCAAGCTGAAGCCCAAGTCCGTACATACCCTGTGGAACTATCCTGCACGCGATTTTGTGGCGCAAAACAAGGCTGAAATCTTACAAAAATATATTGCTGCCGATACTATAGCCCCTACTTTCCGCCATATGCGGCAACATCCGCACTATGTTTTTCTGAAAAATCAATTGGCCACTTACAGGCAAATGGCTGCTGCGGGTGCTTTTCAGCCTGTACACTGCGATACTACTATCAAAAAAGGCAGCACACACGAAGCCATTACTGCGCTGCGCAAAAGGTTACGCGCCGAAGGGCTGTACACACCCAGTACAGATACAATCTGGTTAGACGATTCGCTCAGCGAGGCATTGAAAATATGGCAGTATAGACACGGACTGAAGCAAACAGGCAACTTAGACACCATGACGCGCAATGCCCTCAACGTGCCTGCCGAACAGCGGATTGCAACTATTCGCGCCAATATGGAGCGGATGCGCTGGCTGTCCGATACGATGCCTGCCAACTACACACTGGTTAATGTAGCAGATTTTCGACTATTTGTGTTCCGAAACGGTAAAGCCATATGGGAAACTCCTGTTATTGTCGGTGCAAAAGCTACTCCTACCCCGATCTTTGAAACTTACATGACTTATTTGGAGCTGAACCCGACATGGAACCTGCCACACAGCATTATTACAAAAGAAGTTGCTGTGGAAGCAGCCAGAAGAAGCGACTATATCTCCCGCAACCGATTTAAAATTTTGAACAACAAAGGCGAGGCAGTTGATCCATCAACCATCAACTGGAACGACGTGCGCAACAACAAAACACAATACAGAGTTTACCAGCCGCCGGGCCCAGACAATCAATTGGGTAAAATTAAGTTTTTCTGCGTCAATCCACACGCCATTTACCTCCACGATACTCCCAGCCAGAGCAAGTTCAAATTTCAGGATCGCGCCTTTAGCCACGGCTGCGTGCGCGTATGGAATCCATTCGGGCTGGCAGGGCTGCTCATGGGCGACACGCTGCAATGGAACAAGGCAGCGTTCGATCAATTGCTTGCCCCGGGAACAACGCGCAACCTGATGCTGCCGACACGCGAACCGGTACACCTGCATTACTTTACAGCATTCCCCGATCGGAAGCAGCAACTCATACTGCGTCGCGATATCTACGGACACGACCGTCGCCTGCTGCAAATGCTCGATGCACCCGCCGATAGGTTACAATAAACACGCAAGCCGACACAGAGCAAACTGTATCGGCTTTTTAACATGATTGCAGTAGCGATTACTTTTTAGGCTCTTCTTTGCTAATTGGTTTGCCACCCAGTTTGGTAATGATCTTATTGGTTACGTCATACTCATCTTTGGCAAACAGGATAATCGGCATTTGGCCTGCATCTGAAACCAGAATGTAGTCGTAGTTTTCCGCCTTAGCCAAATCGTCAATTGCTTTTTGGATTTTTTCGTACAGAGGCTGCAACAACTGCGCTTGTTTCAACTGCATATCATTTTGAGCTTTCTCTTGAAATTCTTGTAGTGATTGGTTGAGATTTTGCAATTCTTTCTCACGGCTCTCGCGGATAGCAGGGGTCATGTCATTCACAGTGCGCTGATAATTTTCGAACTTGGTTTGCAGCTCTTTCTGCTTATTCTGCATCTCATTTGTCAACTGCGTCCGGTAGGTATTCAGCTCCGTATCAATAGTCTTAGCTTCGGGCAGTGCCGTCAGAATAATGTCAGGATTGGTGAAACCGATCTTTATCTGGGCTTGCGAATGTCCTGCCCACAGTACCAGTCCAGCTACAAAAGCGAAAAATTTAATTTTCATATGGCGTTAGCGTTTTTTTAGTAATACTCAATCAATTCTTACAATTTGTGCTCCAAATCAGAAACGGCGCAAATATATACAACACTGATTAACAGTTTTTAATTATTGCCTCTTTTGGGCGGATTACCGCCGGGGGCAGGAGTTTTTTGCTGTTGGCTTGTTTCGCCAATACCCAACTCGTCCATTACAATATCGGTATAGTTGTGCGTAGGATCGGCAAAAATCACCACCAGATCGCCCGCCTTGTCAAAAATAAACGATAAGCGACGTTTGCGAGCTACCTTCTCTACAGCGGCATAGATCTTGTCCTGAATCGGCTTCATCAGCTCTAATCGCTTCTGATAGATCTGCCCTTCAATACCAAACATTTTGTTCTGGAATTCCATGACCTCCTTTTCTTTGGC
Source organism: Rhodoflexus sp. (assembly GCF_053489755.1). Classification (NCBI taxonomy): domain Bacteria; kingdom Pseudomonadati; phylum Bacteroidota; class Cytophagia; order Cytophagales; family Thermoflexibacteraceae; genus Rhodoflexus; species Rhodoflexus sp. Next base: position 48,632 of record NZ_JBRCHD010000005.1, on the reverse strand, counting down.
ATCTATGGCGGCGAGGCGCTGCCGGCGCAGGTCTTCGGGAAGCAGCACTTTTTCTGCCTCAAAGTCTATGCGCATTTTCTGAACGGTTCGTTGCTTTTCCTCTACTTCGTTGCGCCAAATCTCGGCCTGTTTTTCTATATCGCTTTGTACCTGTGCGTATTCAGGCATTTTTTCTACAATTACCTGCGTATCAACATAGCCGAATCGCTGAGCGTATGTCTGCCCGGCAAGAGAAAGCAGCAAGACGGCCAAAAACAATCGGATTGAGATCATCGTCTGTGGCTTTTATCTTAATAATTGTCCAATAGTGAAGTGGAACTGGCTGCCGTTGATGCCGGGCGCACCGGGGATGTTGTCAAACCCATAAGCCCAGTCAATGCCCAACAGACCAAAGGCAGGCATAAAAATACGCGCACCTACACCCGTCGAACGTTTCAAATTGAACGGGTTAAACTCTTTGAAACTGCCCCAGTTGTTGCCGCCCTCAGCAAAGCCCAATACGAAGATAGTAGCTGAAGGGTTCAAAGACACGGGATAGCGCACTTCCAATACGTATTTGTTATATACAATACCGCCTGCACCGTTTCTGTTGTAGCGCAAACCGCCCTGCCCATCGGGTTCCAGCGGACGAATCGTATTGTCTTGGTAGCCGCGCAGACCGATAATTTCTGTACCCAGCAGGAAGTTGTTGATCGTCAGACCGCTGCCGCCCAACACGAAGCGCTCAAACGGACTGGTATCAATATTGGGATTGAAGCGACCCATGAAGCCCATGTGCGCACGGGCGTGCAGCACAAGTTTACCGTTGTTGGTCAGTTTCATAAACCACGAGTTATCAAACATCCAGCGGTGGTACTCAATCCACTGTGTTGAGCCGTTTACCAAAGGCTCTACGCGCCCTGTCAGCAGTGAGTACGGCGGTGTAACCGTTACTGAAAGCGATACGTTTGCCCCTTCACGTGGGAAGGTTGGGTTGTCAATGCTATTTCGCGCGAGGGTTGTATTGAAAGTGAAGTTATTAAAACGACCATTGTTGATAGCCCCAAAGCCAAAAAAGTTGTTCAAGTTATAGTATTGATAACTTAACGCGTTGGTCATCACGAACCAGTCATCAGGCACTTTCAGTTGTCTGCCCAAACTCACGGACACACCAGAGATTTGCAAAGAACCAATCTGGCGAGTCATAGCAAAGTCTGCAAAGTTTCGGTTTACAGAGTGGTTGAAGCCGACTGTAAATGCGTTGCGTTTTTTGCCGCCCAGCCATGGTTCGCTGAAGGTGAGTGAATAGTTCTGGAAGCGGCGACCGTTAGCCTGCAAGCGCAATTGGAGGCGTTGCCCGTCGCCTTGCGGGAGTGGTTTCCACGAACTCAGATCGGTCAGTTTTCGCGCAGAAAAGTTGTTGAACACCAAACCTACCGTTCCTACGAAGCCGAAAGCACCGCCCCAACCACCGGAAAGCTCGATCTGATCGCTTGGGCGCTCTTCTACATTATAGTTAATGTCCACAGTTCCGTCCGACATATTCGGCACGGGATTCATACCAATTTTTTCAGGGTCGAAATAGCCCAGCGCTGAAAGTTCGCGCTGGGTACGGATCAGGTCGCCGCGGCTGAACTTATTGCCGGGAAGGGTTCGCAGCTCGCGCAGCACTACATGATCGCTCGTGCGGGTATTGCCGCGCAAGTTGATCTTATTGATATTTGCCTGCTCACCTTCATACATGCGCAACTCGATGTCAATTGAATCTTCGCCTACCTGTACTTCTACCGGATCTATGTTGAAGAACAGATAACCATCGTCCATATAAATGGAAGTAATATCTTGTTGCGTCGGGCTAAAGTTGAGGCGCTTATTCAACTCTTCGGGGTTGTACACATCGCCTTTTTGGATACCTAACACTTTGCTCAGTACTGTATCGGAATAAATATAATTACCTACCCATTTGATATTGCGATAGTAAAATTTCTTGCCTTCGTACACCTTGAGCTTGATACCTACCAATCCTTCAGCAATGTCATAGACCGAATCGGCCTCTATGGCAGCATTCCGGTAACCGTTCTTTTTGTAGAACTCTATAATATGTTTTTTGTCGTTTTCAAACTCCTCTTTGATGAATTTGGAAGGCGTAAAGATCTTGGCAAGGTTGAAGCCTTTAGCACGGGTTTTCTTCATGCGGTTGATGATCTTCTTTTCCTTAAAATCGTTCACCCCTTCTATCTCGATCTTGCGGATTCGCACTTTCGGGCCTTTATCAATCTTGATGAGTAGGTAGGCATAATTTGAATTTGATCCGTAGATGCTGTCTTTGCGCTGTGTAATAGTGATTTTGCTGTTCCGATAGCCTTTTTCCTCGTAAAACTTGCGAATTTTATTTTCAGTATTTTTTATGAGTGCATCGTTGATGATGCGCCCTTTGGTAAGTTTGACTTTCTCATTAAGCGTTTCCTGCTGTCCTTTCCGAATGCCTTCAAAGACAAAGCGCGATAAACGTGCGCGTTCTTTAACGGCAATCTCTAAGTAGATATTGTCGCCTTCTGTCTTGGAAATCAGTACTGCTACATCGCTTACAATTCCCGATTTGTAGAGTTTTTTGATGACATTGCTCACGTCTTCGCCCGGAATTTTTATTTTATCGCCTACGCGCAGACCAGACATAGACAAAAGAGCGTCTCTGTCTAAGTGTTCCGCACCGCTAACGGTAACGGCGGCAATGGTATAGTCTCGCGGGCGAGAGTAGTCCACCGTCTCCTGCTGGCGATAGCGATTGCGCAGACCCAAGCCGATCTGCGCTAAGGCGGTCGTTACTTGAAAAAACAGGAGAGAAAGGATAATAATGTTTTTCATGGTTGAGAATCAAAGCTATGCTTTGTATCCGTATGCAAAAATGAGTCTTAAGGTTGCACGAGCTGTTCGCTTATTTTGCCAAAGCGCCGCTCGCGCTGCTGATAAGATAGGATGGCTTCGTAGAGGTGTTCTTTTCTGAAATCAGGCCACAGGATGTCTGTAAAAAACAATTCAGAGTAAGCCAATTGCCACAAAAGGAAGTTGCTGATCCGCATCTCGCCACTGGTGCGAATAATCAATTCGGGATCGGGTATGTTGTAGGTGTTCAGGTAGTAATTGAAAAGCTCATCGTTGATGTCGTTGCTGTTGAGTTTATTTTCTTCAATGTGTTTTGCCATCGTGCGGATAGCGTTCAGGATCTCCCAGCGTCCGCTATAGCTCAGTGCCAGAACGACTGTCATGCCTGTGTTTGCTGATGTATCTACAATTGCTTTTTGCAGGGTTTTCATACAATCAGCCGGCAGGCGCTCGATATTACCGATCGTCATGAGCTTAATGTTGTTTTTATGTAGAGTCGCCACCTCTTTCTCTATCGTACTGACCAGCAGTTGCATAAGGGCATTTACCTCTTCCTGTGGACGATTCCAGTTTTCAGTGGAAAAAGCATAGAGCGTCAGGTATTTTACCCCTAACTCGGCGGATGCCTCTGAAATTTCTTGTACGGCTTTCACCGCATTGCGATGACCAAAAATTCGTGCTGCCCCTCTTTTTTTTGCCCAGCGCCCGTTGCCATCCATAATCACGGCAACATGTTGGGGAACGCGCGACAGATCAATCTTCTCTTTCATCAGCTTGTGGTAATCGTATTTGTCAGCCCTATCGTACATGTGCTTGTGCCGTAAATTTCAGCATAATACCTAAGAAATAATGCAGCTAAAGATAGTCCGTCCAAAACTTTATTACAAAACAGATTGATTTTCAGGTGATTATTTGTCGGGTGTCAGCCTAAAAATCAATCTGAATGCAATTTACAAAAATACGGGATTAATCAAACTGATTAATGCTGAACTCCTCCGGGACCGTGTACATGACCATGCTCGATTTCGCTGCGTGTTGCGCTGCGCACATGGAGAACAGTTCCTGTGAAATACATTGTCTTACCTGCCAGCGGGTGATTGAAGTCCAGCAGCACACCGCTGTCGGTAACTTCTTCCACACGCGCACTGAGCAGGTCTCCTTCGTCGTTGGTGAGCGGGAGTACAGCGCCGATCTGCAACATTTCTTCGTCTATCTCCCCGTCAATCTTAAAGGCTTCTAAGGGAAAAAGCTCTTTGGCTTCGGGATCGTAGTCGCCGTAGCCTTCTTCAGGGCTGATGCTAAACTCGAAAGAATCGCCGGCTTGCTTGCCGATCATCAGTTCCTCAAATTTTTCGGGTAGCCCACTTTCGCCTACCAAAAATATCATCGGATCCTCTTCGGTAACGATTTCGACCAGCACTTGTTCTTGGCTCGCATCGCTCATACGCAATTCGTAGGTAATGGTAGCAACGGTGTGATATTCAATTTTCATGAGCGTTTGCGCTTTTTGTCTTGTGCATCTACGGCAGCAATAGTTGCCATGTTAACTATCTCGCGTACGGAACTGCCCAATTGCAATACGTGTACGGCTTTTTTCATTCCTAAAACAATCGGCCCTACGGCTTCTGCGCCGCCAAGAGCCTGCATCAACTTGTAGGCAATGTTTCCTGCTGCTAAGTTAGGAAAAATAAGAATATTAGGCGAACCGGATATCAATTCAGAGAAAGGATAATTTTCTTCGAGGATTTCTTTGTTGAAAGCTACGTTTGCCTGAACATCGCCATCTACACACAAATTAGGATACATGGCTTTGAGCATAGCAACGGCTGTGCGTACTTTAGTAGGTTCAGGATCGTTAGAAGAGCCAAAGTTGGAATAAGATAGCATAGCGATGCGCGGCTCTATCTCAAAACGACGCACCGCTTCGGCAGCAAACAGCGCTATATCTACCAGTTCTTCTGTAGTCGGGTTCTGAATCACAGTCGTATCTGCCATGAAAATTGGCCCTTGCTTGGTAAGCATCATGTACATGCCCGATACCTTTTTGCCCGCTTCGGCAGTACCGATCACTTCCAGCGCCGGGCGCAGCACTGACTCGTATTTGCGCGTCATACCAGAGATGAGTGCATCGCCTTCGCCTTCGTGCAGCATCAACATGCCAAAATAGTTGCGTTCGCGGATGCGGTGGTGGGCTTCGTTGTAGTTATAGCCGCGACGCTTGCGTTTTTCGAAGAAAATATCCCCATAGCGCTTGCATTGCTCGGCAGTTTCAGGTGAATACGGATCTATGATTTGTGCATCTCCCAAATCCAGCCCGTTTTCGGCGATGATCTGCGCAATTTTGTTTTTATCGCCCAGCAGGATTGGCTTGGCAATACCTTCGTCCATCACAATTTGCGCGGCTTTGAGTACGCTGTAGTTGTCTGCTTCGGCAAAAATAACGCGCTGTGGATCTTGTCTGGCTTTGTTGATAAGCACACGCATGATGTTTTCATCGTTACCCATGCGGCGGCGCAACTCGTTTTCGTAAGCGTCCCAGTCTTTGATGTGGTAGCGGGCTACCCCGCTTTCCATTGCAGCCTTTGCCACAGCAGGCGCAACTGTAGTGAGCAAACGCGGATCTAAAGGTTTAGGAATAAAGTAAGTCGGCCCAAAAGAGATATTCGGCTGGTTGTAGGCAATGTTAACAATTTCGGGAACAGGTTTGCGAGCCAACTCGGCAATGGCGTGTACGGCTGCCAGTTTCATGGCATCGTTGATTTCTGTTGCGCGAACATCTAAGGCCCCACGAAAGATGAAGGGGAAACCCAGCACGTTATTAACCTGATTGGGATAGTCGGAGCGGCCCGTTGCCACGATGATGTCGCTGCGGGTAGCTACTGCCAGATCGTAAGCAATTTCCGGGTCAGGGTTTGCCAGCGCAAATACGATCGGTTTATCTGCCATAGTCAGCAGCCATTCGGGCTTGAGTACGTTGGCTTTGCTCAAACCAAGAAACATGTCTGCGCCTTTCATCGCGTCTTGGAGCGTATGCAGGTCGCGTGTGGTAGCAAATTCGCGCTTGTACTTGTCCAGATCGGTGCGATCGGCGCGTACTACGCCTTTGCTGTCGCACATGATGATATTTTCGCGCTTCACACCTATTTTAAGGAACAACTTGACGCAGGAAATAGCAGAAGCTCCTGCCCCTGAAACTACTATCTTGATGTCGGCAATATTTTTGCCCACCAGTTCGGAGGCATTGATCAGCCCGGCAGCCGTGATGATGGCCGTGCCGTGCTGGTCGTCGTGCATGACCGGGATGCGCATCTCTTTTTTGAGGCGCTCCTCTATCTCGAAGCAGTCGGGTGCTTTGATGTCTTCCAAGTTCACACCGCCAAAAGTCGGCTCGAGCGCTTTGACGACGTTGATAAACTCATCAACATTGCGGCTGTTAAGTTCAATATCAAATACATCTATCCCCGCAAAAATTTTGAATAGAATGCCTTTGCCTTCCATCACGGGTTTAGAGGCTTCCGGACCAATATCGCCCAATCCGAGCACGGCTGTACCGTTGGAAATGACGGCTACGAGGTTGCCCTTAGCAGTGTATTTATAAACATCTTCAGGGTTTTTGGCAATTTCGAGACATGGCTCTGCCACTCCGGGCGAGTAGGCAAGCGCCAGATCGCGTTGCGATTTGGTCGCCTTTGCCGGTATCACCTCTATTTTGCCGGGACGCTCCAGTGCGTGATAGTCCAGCGCATCCTGTTTTCTGATCTTAATAGCCATAAGAAAAATTCAGTCTGTATCCATTCCTAACTCGGCTGCAAAGCTAATGATAAGTTGCTGAATCGTGCTGTACGGAGCAAACAGGATTTTGTAGGGCAGGACTTGTAAAATTATTATCGGCAGCAGCCGCGGGAGGCATATCAAAAAGACTTTCTGTTACTAACTTTGCTGCCTCAATTAAATAAGCAACAACATGGTTATCGGCGTTCCAAGAGAGATTAAAAATAACGAAAATCGCGTGGCGCTTACCCCGGGTGGCGCTGCCGAACTGACCGAACGTGGTCATCAGGTGTATGTACAAAGCAGCGCAGGTGCAGGCAGCGGCTTTGAAGACGATGAGTACGTAGCAGCGGGCGCGAAAATTCTACCAACCATTGAAGAAATCTACGGCATCGCCGAAATGATCGTAAAGGTAAAGGAGCCGATTGAATTGGAGTACAATCTGATCCGCAAGGATCAACTCGTGTTTACCTACTTCCATTTTGCCTCTTCCGAAGAACTGACACATGCCATGATCCGCAGCGGTGCGGTGTGCTGTGCCTATGAAACTGTTGAAAAAGCAGATCGCAGCCTCCCCTTACTGATCCCCATGTCGGAAGTAGCCGGCCGCATGTCAATCCAGCAAGGTGCGAAATACCTCGAAAAACCAATCAAAGGTCGCGGCATTCTACTCGGTGGCATTCCGGGTGTAAAACCTGCCAACGTACTGATTTTGGGTGGCGGTGTTGTAGGTACGCAAGCAGCTAAAATGGCTGCCGGTTTGGGCGCTCATGTAACCATCATGGATGTGAGCCTGCCGCGCCTCCGCGTGCTAGACGACATCATGCCTGCCAACGTGAATACGATGATGTCCAGCCGTTACAACATTATGCAGGAACTACCACACGCTGACCTGATTATCGGCGCGGTACTGATTCCGGGTGCAAAAGCTCCTAAACTGATCACACGCGACATGCTCAAACTGATGCGCCCCGGTACGGTGATGGTAGATGTAGCGGTAGATCAGGGCGGCTGCTTTGAAACCACCCGCGCTACTACGCACGAAAACCCAACTTATATCATTGACGATGTGGTACATTACTGCGTAGCCAACATGCCGGGCGCGGTGCCTTACACTTCTACGCTGGGGCTGACTAATGCAACCCTGCCTTACGTGATGCAACTGGCAGATAAAGGCTGGAAACAAGCCTGCAAAGATAACCGCGAACTTATGCTTGGTCTAAATATTGTACAGGGCAAAGTAGTTTACAAAAACGTAGCCGAAGACTGGAATCTGCCTTACGAAGAGGTAGCAACGGTTTTGAACTAAAAAACTACATTGAACAACCAAAGAGGGTGTCCAGAAAGGCTACATGTAGCACAGACTTCAGTATGTAGTCGTCTGATTATCAAGTATTTCAACGATCGCAGACTAAAGTCTATGTTACTTTTTGGACAGCCTCTTTTTTTATGATGTTTTTTATGATGCAATGCCGCGTAAAGTCCTCATTGCTTCTTTGCTCAAACCGGTAGATGATGTGCGCAGCTTCGAGCGGTTTGCGCTATCACTGGCTCCGGATGACGAGGTTTTTATCATAGGTGCGCCAAGTCTTGCCCCCTTGCCCGTTCAGGCACATATCCATTTTTTACCTTACAACTTTTTTCCGCGCCGATTGCGGCAGCGCCTGACGGCATGTTTGTTTTTTATGCACCAAACTATGCAAATCAAGCCTGATATCCTCATTGTACAAAGCCCTGATTTATTGTTTTTTGCAACTTTGTATGCGCTTTTTCGCCCGTGTCGGCTGATCTATGACATCCGCGAAAACTACCGGCTGAATTTGCTGCATCAGGGCTACTATCGCGGTGTGGGTAAGTACTTGCTCGCTGTAGCTGTGCGCTTGGTCGAAACCTTGTGTAGCCTGCGCGTCAATCGCTACTGGCTGGCCGAGCAGAGCTATGCCCAAGAACTGCCTTTTGTAGGCATGAATTACGATTTTGTACCCAACAAATACGCACCACTGCATCCGCTTTCAAAACCTAATAGGTTTCCGGAAACGAATAATAGACTTCGTCTCATCTACACAGGTACCGTTTCGCGGGCATATGGTACACATCTGGCGATTGATCTGGCAAAAAAAATGCACCAAACAGCTCCCGGTACTTCTCTGTTAGTGATTGGCTCGTGCACCGACGCTGCTTACTTGCAGGAACTGGAAGCAATGATTGCAGACTGTTCTTTTATCCGGTGGGAAGTGCGCCCCCGACCTATCAATCATCAACTGATTATCAGTGCATTAACTAATGCAGATCTTGCTGTGATGAGCTATCTACCCAACCGAAGCACCGAGCGCTGCGTGCCGAGCAAGTTGTACGAATACATGGCTTACCGATTGCCTTTCCTAATGCCCGCCAATCCACTTTGGGAATCCATTGCGATGCCCTATCAGGCGAGCTTAGTTGTTGATTTCCAGTCTTTTGATGCAGCACAGTTGCTTGCAAAGATCCGCACGGTAGACTTTTATAATCCTGAGCCACCGAACGACGCATGGCAGTTCGATCGCGACGCATTCAGGAATTTGCTTGCCGAATGATGCCCCAACTTTCCAATGCAGCGAGCGCCTCTTGCAAACGCCCCTCGCCTGTGGCGTGAATGTGTGTATAGTTGCAACTGTATAGGTGGAGTGCATTTTTGAAAATCTCCAGCATTAGATCGCGCTCGTGCGGGCGGTCGCGAAGTCCGTCAGCTTGCCAGGGTACATTAGGCTCCATTAGCAGGTAAGCATCGTACTGCCGCTTATGGATAGCTGCGGGCAGCCAGTCAGGATATTTTGAAAAATAGTATTCGGCATAAACCAGATTGGTCAAAAGGTTGGTATCGTAAAATACCAGCCCATTGGCAGCACATACCAGCGCATGATCTTCAACTGCCATTTGCCCAATGGCTATGGGTTCTACATCTTCATAAACCGAGACAAAGCCATGCTCCCAACGCTGCTCGATCTCATTTTTAGCCATCAGGTAGTAACGCGTGTACTCAGGAGACCAACTTGTATCAAAAATTGCTGCTAACTGCCGGGCAAGTGTTGTTTTTCCGCTGCATTCAGGTCCAAAAATAACAATGCGTTTCACAGACAAATCCGGCGTACTCATAGCTGTGCAACGATCTTCTGCGCGGTAGCTGCTAATTGTTCAGGGGATTGCTGAAGCGTATGGCGGAAATCAATATGGGGCTGATGCAGCGGAATCAGGTGCAGGTGCGTGTGCGGCACCTCCAAACCAATCACGGCCAAGCCTATGCGCAAACAAGGAATCGCCTTTTCTATACCTTTGGCGATCTGTTTGGCAAATACTATCATATCGGCCAGCGTCTGATCGTCGTGGTCAAATATGTAATCCACTTCCTTTTTAGGCACGACCAGCGTGTGACCTTCAGCTACAGGGCGAATATCGAGAAAAGCGATAAATTGCTCATTTTCTGCAATTTTATAGCAAGGTATTTCGCCGTTGATGATGCGTGTGAATATGGTAGGCATATGTTAGTGGTTTACTTTCTTTTGATAGCAAATCTGCCGTTGGTAACAGCAACGCGGCGATTGTTGCTACCTACGCCAATGCTGCCTTCAAAGTTAAAAGTTCCTTCTACCCAACGATCGGTGATGCGGCTGATGACCAGCGCACCACGACTAATGTCAGCTGATTCGTTGTTTTCAAAATAGCCAACTTCGTTTCCATTAACCGAGCCGATACCGTAAGTACCTGCTCGAGTGAAAGGGCCTTGAATGGAAATGATACGGATTGGAACATTATTGACATCCAACTCCTGTGCATTGAGTATAAAATCTGCATCGAGTATAAACAAATCAACAATATCAGCTCGCCAAGGATTGCCGTTGATCGTAGCTGTAAGGATTTCTTGAGTTGGCTCGGGCGCAACCTCTTCGCGGGGCTTTGCAGAACCGCATCCAAGCATAAGCCAACTTAATAATATCGCCGGGATGATTGAGAAAATCTTTCTGTGTTGCATAACGAACAAATGCGTCGACATTTGTGCAAAATTACCAAATTGCATAGACTTGTTGCTCATTTAGCTACCAATAATACCATGCGCTACCATCCGATACCCAACGACTTGTTCGTATATAACCGCGAAAATTTTCGCCAATACCTTAAGCCCGGCGCTTTAGCCGTGTTTAATTCCAACGATATTATGCCCACTAATGCCGATGGGACGATGGGATTTAAACAACAGACGGATTTATTTTACTTGAGCGGCATAGATCAGGAAGAAACAATACTGATTATTTTTCCCGATGCAAAGGAAGAGAAACACCGCGAAATACTTTTTCTACGCGAAACTAATGAGCAAATCGCTATTTGGGAAGGACATAAACTAACCAAGGACAAAGCCCGCGAACTTTCAGGCATCCAGACCATTTACTGGACACACCAATTTGCGGGTATATTTCATGCACTGGCTTTCGAGGCGGAATACCTGTACCTGAATACCAACGAACACCTGCGCAACAGCAGCGAAGTGCAAACCCGCGACGACCGGTTCATTCAGTATTGTAAAGAAAAATTTCCACTGCATAAGTACGAGCGCCTACAGCCGATCATGCACCGTTTGCGTGCGGTAAAATCTGCCCGCGAGATAGAGCAACTGCGAACTGCCATAGATATTACCGCCAAAGGATTTCGCCGTTTGCTGGGCTTTGTGCGTCCGGGTGTATGGGAATACGAAATAGAGGCAGAACTGATCCACGAGTTTATCCGCAACCGCGCCGATGGCTTTGCTTATGCGCCAATTATCGCTTCGGGTGGCAATTCGTGTGTGTTGCACTATGTCGAAAACAACCGCCAGTGTCAGGCAGGCGATGTGCTGCTGCTCGATGTGGGCGCACAGTACGCCAACTACAATGCCGACCTGACCCGCGTACTGCCGGTGAGCGGCAGGTTTACTGAACGTCAGCGGGCGGTTTACAACGCCGTGCATCGAGTCATGGTGGAAGCAAAAGCCATGCTAGTTACAGGCAACAACTGGATAGACTACCACAAAGAGGTCGGCAAGGTGATGGAAGCCGAACTGATCGGGCTGGGATTGTTAAGCAGGCACGAAGTCGCTCGACAAGACCCTGATAATCCGCTGTATAAAAAATATTTCATGCACGGCGCTTCGCATCATTTGGGGCTGGACGTACACGACTACGGCAGCCGCTACCACGTTTTCGAGCCGGGCATGGTCTTTACCTGCGAGCCGGGTATCTACATCCGCGAAGAAGGCATCGGTATTCGTTTGGAAAATGATATTCTCATTACCGAAAGCGGGAACATAGACCTAATGGCACACATCCCGATCATTGCTGAGGAAATAGAAGACCTGATGAACAATTAACAAGGCTGCTGCGTTATAGAAAGGGTTATTCATCTTGACCAATCAAACACAAATTCTTGTATGAAAAAACACTTTGTATTCCTGTTGATGTTTGTGCTTGCAGGATTTGCAACACAAGCTCAGAACAAACAGCCGGCAAGCCCTGAAGCGTCAGTTGCTGAAAAAATCGGCGAAACTACTATTACCATTACCTACGGGCAGCCTTCTGTGAGAGGTCGCAAAATATGGGGCGAATTAGTCCCCTATGGTAAAGTATGGCGCACAGGTGCAAACAAAGCAACAACCTTTGAAACCAGCGCAGACATCATGGTAGAAGGTCAGAAACTGCCCAAAGGCAAATATGCCCTTTTTACAATTCCGGGTGAGGACGAATGGACAATCATCTTCAACAGCAAGCACGACCAATGGGGTGCATATGACTACAACGAGGCTCAAGACGTGCTTCGCGTGAAGGTAAAGCCGGCAGTTGCTGACGAACATTTTGAAGCCATGACCTTCGACATCAACAAAGAAGGCATCGTAAGCCTGATGTGGGAAAAAAAGCGCGTGAGTTTCAGTGCAAAATAAATCATCTGATCGTTGTTCTAGCAAAAATACCCTGATCAGTTTTGCTTATCAGGGTATTTTGTTTAACGGCTTACAGTACAGTATCGCGCAGCAGCGGCATACTCATGCAGTGAGAACCGCCTCTTGCCCGCGAAAGCTCGGCAGAGGGCAGCATGATCAATGTATCGGTAAGGGTTTTGGGAGATAGTTCGCCGCTTTCAAATTGTTGTAGGAGATCTGCCGCCCCAATAATGCGGAAGCCATGCCGCGCAAAAGCCTCTGCCGTTTTATCGTTCCTATCGTAGCCAATTACCACGCCATCTTTCAATGCAAGCAAATTACAGGAGTCTGTCCATTGCTCGCGCAGGCTGTAAGGGAATTCATAATCGCCCGAGTAGATAAACTGTGTAGGCTCTGTGGCATGTAAATCCTTCCGGCTAATATTGTCCAGCAGGTCTTCCATCGTGTCAAACTCGTGCGCATGCTCTTCTCCGTTTACAAACTGCATGATTTTGAGTTTATTTTCCTCGCCTTTTTTGTAAAATTTATCGAGCAGATCTTTTGCCTCGAGATTGCGCTTGGAAAACTTGCCATACAACACCCACATATTGCGCTTGACTTGTGTAAACACAGTATCAATATGCATAAAATCGCGCTTGGCAGGTATGCGGATGACGGTAACTTTCTCCAGCACATTGCGGCTGAAAAGCGCCTGAATAATTTTATTGACTGCATGTGTACTTGTGCGTTCGCTGATACCTACCAACAAGTGATTGGGTGCAACTATCATAATATCACCGCCTTCGAGCGTAACCTGACGATTTTCGCGCTCTGCGCCATCTAAGAGGAAAAACTGCTCATCGTCGGGAATTTCGATAATGTTGTGGCGAATACTTTCAAAAGCCGGATGATAGTAGAATACATAACGTGCGATAAAAGACTCGCGGCGACGGGCCGCCTTAGCGGGGCGATTGAGCAGTATATGGTCGTTAATTGTAACGCCGATATCACGGGTAAAAATAAAGTTAGGCACCGGTGCAAAAATCATCTGCTCATTGGGCAGCGCCCCTGAAATAATTGTCTTTGCCAATGCACGCGGTTCGAGTTTGAGCAGTTCATTTTGCAAGGCAAAAGAATATTGCTCCAAAGCAGCAATAGATGCTACCAGTTCGCGGCGCACCCCTACGTCTGCCAGAATATCCCCCAGCAAATACTCGATGTCCATCACCTTATCAGAGGCATGGAACTGCGGATCATCGGGCTTGTAGAACGCCCGGTGATTGTCGGGATGGTCAATGACAGACAAGCGCCCACGCACTTTTTCAGGATCTAAAAAATACAGTAATATTTTGACATAATAGTCGTACTCATCGCATCGCATCGTTTTCAAATGAACAATGTCTTCAAACAGCCAATCTTGCGCTTTTGAGGGTACAACTTTTCCTAAACCGCTGTCCGGACTGTGAATAATCAGTCGGCGCAGCGTGCCAATTTCAGAATTTACGTGAATCATAAGTTGGTGATCTTCATTTGGTTTAGCAAGTTGGCAAATCACAAGTAATATTTCTACTTTTGCCGCACCAAATCCAATAAATCAACAGTTTTTATGGCTAACCAATCGCAGTACATAGAGCCTGCACCGATCAAGGACAAAGAGAATCCTTTTGAGTCCATGATGTCCCGCTTTAATGAGGCAGCAAACATCTTGGGGCTGGATAATGAAACTTATGAAGTGCTGAAGCGTCCGCATCGTCAAGTAATCGTTTCGTTACCTATAACGATGGATAACGGCAGGATACAGGTATTTGAAGGCTATCGCGTCATTCACTCCAACATCCTCGGCCCTGCTAAAGGGGGTATCCGCTACGATCTGGGGGTAAGCCTCGACGAGGTAAAAGCGCTGGCAGCATGGATGACATGGAAATGTGCTGTTGTAGATATTCCTTACGGCGGTGGTAAAGGCGGCATCATTTGCGATCCGCGCAGTATGTCTGCCGGCGAGTTAGAGCGCCTGACCCGTGCATATACTTCTGCACTGGTAGATGTTTTTGGCCCCGATAAAGACATCCCTGCACCGGATATGGGCACAGGCGAGCGCGAAATGGCTTGGCTAATGGATGAATATTCAAAAGCACAGGGCAAAACAGAACCTGCCGTAGTAACGGGCAAACCGCTGGTATTGGGTGGCTCGCTGGGTCGTACTGCGGCAACCGGACGCGGTGTAATGGTAACGGCACTGGCAGCTATGGAAAAATTAAGACTGAACCCCGCCAAATCAACATGTGCCGTACAAGGTTTTGGTAACGTAGGCTCTCACGCAGCAATCCTGATGGAAGAACGCGGTCTGAAAATATGCGGCATCAGCGACCATACCTCTGCCTACTGGAACGACAAAGGTATTGATATTGAAAAGGCAATTGCCTACAAGAACAAGAACAAAGGGGTTTTGGAAGGTTTCGACGGTGCAGAACTGATTACTAATGCCGAGTTGCTGGAGGCAAAAGTGGACGTACTCATCCCTGCTGCCAAAGAAGACGTTATCACACAGAAAAATGCCGCAAATATCCGCGCCCGACTGATTGTAGAAGGCGCAAATGGCCCAACCTCTGCCAAAGCTGACAGCACACTTTACAGCAATGGCGTATCGGTCGTACCCGATATTCTGGCGAATGCAGGCGGTGTAACTGTATCTTACTTCGAGTGGGTACAAAACCGCATTGGCTATAAGTGGCCGCTCGACCGCATCAATCGCCGCACCGATCGCGCTATGAAGGATGCCTTTGAGCGTGTTTACAAAACAGCGCAAAAACACAATATCTCTTTGCGCTTGGCAGCTTACGTAGTAGCTATCGCCAAAGTAGCTGAGACCTATAAGTACCGCGGCGGCTATTAATCCACAGCCGCCTATTAGTAAAAAACCACTTCAACTTATGCTGAAGTGGTTTTTTACTAGCTTTAAGTAACCACTAATTATCGTAAGCCAATGTGATTTCTCTGCTGATAGGCTGGCATTCGTTGTTGCAATTGTCTTTGAACTTTGCAAAGACGCGCTTCAGACCTGCACCATCGCGCAAAGACCACTTTTTAGATGCCTGATAAGGCTCCCAGACAGCGCCATCATCAAACTTCGGCGAATTAGATATCATCATAAAATTAGCTTTACGCGCATTAAATTCAAGGGTTACAAGCGGAGTCTTGGTCAATGTCTGATTATTTCCTGCAAATTTGATAGAACCCGGTATAGGCGCATCCGTGTCTAACACGATATTAGCAGAAGCAACACCTGATTCATTGCCGGCTTCATCGCGGAACTTAATAAAGACTGTTTTTTCGCCATCGCCGGGCGAAAGTCCCCAGTCTTTGCTATCCCGAACAGGCTCCCATGTTGCTCCGGTGAAGTACTTGTTATTGCTGATCATCATCTCTTTAGCACCTTCTACCCTGATATCCAACTTAACCCGTCCGTTAGAGGCATTGGTACATCCCTCGCCTTTATTAATGATTAGTTCCTCGTTGATAGGCTCCTGACGGTCTAATATGATGCTGGCTAGCACGGGCTGCGTCTCATTACCTGCTCTATCGCGGTATTTTACATATACATATTTCTCGCCGTCGTCGCCGTCCAACTTCCAGTTGTACAGATAACTTTCATAGCGCTGCCATTTAGCATCCTTAAAATCTTTGTTATTGCTAATCATCATTTCGGTAGCATCTTGTACAGAAAGTTTCAGCATAACAAGTTTATTGATATTGGTTGTGTACTTCGCGCCGTTGTTGATCTTAATATCCCCGCCTTTAGGTGCAGTCATGTCCAAGCCAATGCGGTCGTAAGCAACCTCCGAAATATTATTTACCCTATCTTTGAACTTGACAAAAACGGTCTTTACACCGTCTTCACCTACCAAAGTCCAGTCTTTCGAGGTTGCATAAGGTTCCCACTTTGCATTGCGAAAATCGAAGAAGTTGGAAATCATCATCTCTACTGCATCTTGCGCATAGAGTTCGAGTTTAACTTGCTGTAATTTAACCTGCTGGTTTTCAGCCAGAATTTTAACTGTGCCTTTTTTCGGTGGTGTCCGATCCAAAATAATGTTATCCGAATAGACAGGCGATTCGTTACCTGCCTCGTCTTTAAACTTGGCATAGACTGTCTTGAGTCCGTCGTTACCAATCAATGCCCAGTTCATATTCAGTTCAGAATACGCTCTCCAACGCTCACCTGCAAAATCAGGAGTATTGGAGATCATCATTAGAGCAGCCTGTTTGGCTTTTACCTTTACAATCACAACTTTATCAATGTCGTTGGTGATGGAGTCGCCGCGGTTGATCGTTATGCTGCAATCGAAAGGCGGCTTGCGATCTAGAATGATATTGTCTGCTACAACGTCAGACTCGTTGCCCGCCTGATCGCGAAACTTTGCCACTACGTTTTTAAGACCGTCTTCGCCCTCCAGTATCCAATCTATGTTAGTAGCATAAGGCTGCCATTTAGCTCCGGCAAACGTGCTGTTGTTGGAAATCATCATCTCAGAGGCACCTCGTGCAAACAACTGAAGCGAAACCTTTTTATTAGGATCTATGGTAAACTCTCTGTTGTTGTCTATTACGATACGACAGTCGACAGGTTTTGTCCGATCAAGCCTGATTTTAGTGCTGACCACATCTGAAACGTTGCCTGCTTCATCGCGGAAGCGGACGAAGATACCTTTGTCGCCGTCGTCACCGGGGCTGCCCAACTTCCAATTTTTGATATCTGTCCGATATACTTCCCAACGGGCGTTGAAAAAGTTGCTCGTATTGCTGATCATCATGTACTTTGCCCCTTCGGCAGAAACTTTCAGATTCACAGTAGCACTTGTATCGTTGGATATCTTAGACATATCACCAACAATTTCTACGCGTGGCTTGGTAGGCGGAACTCTGTCAAGTATGATCTCTGACCATGTCGTCTCGGAGATGTTGCCTGCCTGATCGCGGAAACGAGCATAGACACGGCGGTTACCATCGCGGTCGGGAAGTGTCCATGCGGCTGACACATTGTAAGGACGCCACGATACATTCTGAAAAGAACTATCGTTGCTAATCTGCATTTCATGAGCGCCGATAGCTGAGAGCCGCAGCCCGACTGACAAACTTCTGGTGAAGCGGTTGCCGCCGTCAATAGAGATGCGTGGCAACATTGGCGGTTCAGTATCTACAATGATAGCATCTTGGGCTACGGCAGAGTAGTTACCCGCATCATCGCGGAAGCGAACCTGTACGACGCGCTCGCCTTCTCCGGGAGGATCCAGCGTCCACTCTATCGTATTTCGCATCGGCATCCACTCAGAACCGCCCCGAATGAACACCTCTGTTGCCCCCTGCGCACTCAAAAATAGAGTAACGGTTTCTTTGTTGGTGTACGTATCGCCGTTATTGATCAGCACACGTGGGTTAAGTGGCGGCATCATATCCATGATAATGCGCGCACTAACTGTCTGTGAGATATTACCCGCTACGTCGCGAAAACGCGCAAAAATAACTTTTTCACCATCCTCGCCAAGCAGTTGCATTCTGCGTCGTTCGGCATAGGGAACCCATTGCGCACCTACAAAATCGGCACGCAAGCTCAACTGCATTTCTTTGGCTTCCTGAGCGTATAACTCGACACTCACGATCCTGTCTCGGGCATTGGTAAAGCGCGCACCGCCATTGATGGTAATGCTGCAATCAAATGGAGGCTGTCGGTCTAATTCGATAACTGTTTCTACTACGTCGGATACATTGCCCTGATTATCTTTGAATTGAGCGTAAACATTTTTCAACCCGTCGCCGTCGCTAATTTTCAAGCGCCATTTGACTGATGTTTCGTAGGGCCTCCATCGCTGGTTAGGAAAACTTGGATCATTAGATATCATCATCTCGGTTGCACCGCGCCCAAAAAGTTCGAGGACAACCATACCCTCAGGGTCGTTGGTAATATTTTTCCCACCGCGCATCCTTATAGCGCCGTCTATCTGCGCCAAAACGGAAAAACAAGTCAAAAATGTAAACAGTGCGGTAAATATGCTATATTTCATACTTGCTTTGGGCTATTACCTTTTTCTCAATCAGGTAGGTAAGCCAATGAAAAGTAATCAGACAGGCAGGGGGGTAGTCTGCCTCGATGTTTATCTAACTTCAAAATTGTACAAAACTTGTACCATCTGTGCCGCGTTTTTGAAATAGTTGCAGCACTAAACCCAGCACTACTACCGCCAGACACCCGATCATATTGTACCAAAGATAGGATATGTTGCTAAATTTCCAGCATATTAATACAATAATTTCGGCAAAAATTGCAGCTTGGAAAATAGCTCTCGCCTGTACTTTCTTTACGTAAAATGCGACCAAAAAGATGCCCAAAATTGTTCCGTAGAAAAGCGACCCTAAAATATTAACGGCTTCTATGAGATTATTGCTCAAAGAACTTGCAAACTCAGCAAAGAGAATTGCGTATGCTCCCCAGCCAATCGTCATCCATTTAGAAGCCTTTAGGTAATGAGTCTCGTCTTGATTAGGCTTGATTGAGCGCTTGTAAACATCTATCACCGTAGTGGAGGCAAGTGCGTTTAACTCTGATGCGGTAGAAGACATAGAAGCGCAGATTACCAGCGCTATTAGCAGTCCGATAAGTCCTTTAGGCAAATAGCTGATTACAAAGGTTAGGAATACGTAGTTCGTATCGCTTGATTTGCCCTTCCCCTCTGCCTCGTTTTGTTGATGAATAATTGCGACGGCCTGATTTCTGATCTTGCGGGCAGCCTGATTTTGCTCGTCTAACTGTGCTTTGTTCTGCTCGATTTGCTGTGGATCATTTTGTTTCAGCGCTCCTACAAGTGCAAGCGCTTGCGCGCGTTTTTGTACAAATAGACGGCTGTGTTGCTCCTCTAATTGCTGAAACTCTTCTCCTTGATCAGAACGGCGCGCCTTTTCGGCTTCTACCTGATTAAAATAGATCGGCGGCTCGTGGAATTGATAGAATACAAAGACCATCGCACCGATGAATAGGATCAAAAACTGCATTGGAATTTTGATAAACCCATTGAAGATCAGCCCTAAACGACTTTCGGTCGTAGACTTACCACCTAAGTAGCGTTGCACTTGCGACTGATCGGTACCGAAATAGGAAAGTTGCAGAAAAAAACCACCTATCAGCCCTGACCAGAAGCTGTAGCGATTGTTCCAGTCAAAACTAAAATCCACACTGTCCAATTTACCCGCTTTACCTGCTACCTGAACAGCCTCCCATACACCAACTTCCTGCGGCATCAGATTGAAAACCATATACATAGCCACCATCAATCCGACGAAAATGACAAACATTTGTTGTTTTTGGGTAATGCTGACAGCCTCTGTACCGCCTATGACAGTGTAGAGGATCACAATGCTGCCCAGCATCAGATTGACATAGAAAATATCCCAGCCCAGAATAGTAGAAAGCACAAGTGCAGGGGCATAAATCGTTAGCCCTGCGGCAAGTCCGCGCTGAATTAGGAAAAGAAAGGCGCCGAGCGATCGGGTTTTGATGTCGAAGCGCTTTTCCAGAAACTCATAAGCCGTGTACACGTTGAGGCGCTGGTAAAGTGGTACGGCAGTCATGCAGAGCACAATCATGGCCAGCGGCAATCCGAAGTAAAACTGCACGAAGCGCATCCCATCGGAAAATGCTTGCCCGGGTGTACTCAAAAAGGTAATTGCACTGGCTTGCGTTGCCATGATGGAAAGTCCAATCGTACCCCAACCCATTCTTTTAGACAGCAGAAAATCTCTGGTGTTTTTGCTTCCGCGCGTTTTCCAGATACCATAGGCAGTGATAAAACCGATGGTAAGAGTGAGGACAAACCAGTCTAATAAGGACACAGCAGATTTAGTTTAGGGTTAAAGACAACTGTCAAAAATAGGCGAAAAAAAGAAATTCCACTTCCGCAGAAGTGGAATTTCGCATTGGTATTCTGATAGTAGGCGATTATCTGCCTTGAAGTTTTTCCCAGTTTACTTCTGCCAATGGTCGCTCTAATTGTTTAAAAACTGTGCCCTGATCCAACGCAACAGGGATCTCGTTTAGACGGTCGTAGCGACGGGCATCTACCCAGCGATGTCCCCAAGGTTCACACCACAGAGAATAACGGCGTTGAAACAAGATCTCGTTGATAAGTGCATCGCGGGTAGTTGCACCCGCATAAGCGGGCAGACCTGCTGCTGTACGGATACGATTAATTGCACGAACAGCTTCTGCACTATTGCCTGCCTGTGCGCTGGCTTCAGCATAGATGAGCACTAACTCTTCGTTGCGCAGGTATTTCACCGGCGCGGTGTTGGTTGGGTAGCGCAAATCCTGCCACTCGCCTGATAAAGGTATGTTATCAGTTGTAACTACAACAGGACTGCGGCGGCGAAAGAATTTGCGCTGCACGCGTAAATCGCCGGGCAGAGCGTCGGCAATCAGCGACGGATGCACCACAATCATTGTATTGATAGGCGCATCCAATACAAAGAACAACGGGTTAAACAAATCAGGTGGTGCGCCGTAGGTAAATGCAGGTCCCGCGTCCAAATCTCCGTCAATGTTCATAAAAGATTGGTTTAAAGCGTTCAACGCGCCTTGCCAATCCTGACGATATATTGCCAGTCGCGCTGCAACTGCACGATTAAACTGGCGCAAGGATGCGATTGAGCTGAAGTTATTAGCTGCAAAACCGGCAGTCAATTTGAAGGGGAAATTGCCTGTACCTGCACGGCTCAACTCGTCGTTGGCTTCAGTCAGCAAGGCGTTGATGCGGGTGAGCGCTTCAGCATAAGGTACAAAAGGACCAGGGTTCAACTCGTCGGCTACATCAATACGGATGCCGTTTTGAAACTGTCCATTGGCAACAATCATGTACTGGTAGGCCTGAATTGTTTTCGCAAACCCACTGACAGCCAAGCGTTCCTGCTCGCTAATAGCGTTGGTGTTACGCACAGCTTGTAAAATCACATTTGCTTGTTTAATTGTCTGATAGGGTGCATCGTAAGCAGGGCCGACAGCAAAAAACTGCCCATCGGGTTTGCGACCGCCCTGCCCCAGCCAGTCGGTTTGCCAGCGCGGATCGGAAGCGTTTAAGTACCAGATTTCACGCCCAAAACAGCCAAAAGCAGCTGTAACAGTGAACACATGCGCCCGATGACGGAACTCCAGACCTGTAATCAGCGACTGGATCTGGTTGCGGGTAGCATTTTGTCTTACGCTTTGCAAGGAGGGGTTGTTGGGGTCAACAGCATTTTCTAAGGTAAAGAAGCTACAGCCGCTATTGCCTAAAAGCGCAGCAGCTAAAAGACCCATATAAAGAGATTTTTTCAGCATAGTTTTTAAATGTTTAGGTAACAACGGCTTAGAATTCCACAATCAAATGTCCAAAGAAGCGTTTTGATGTCGGGTAAGGTGTAACGTCTATACCGGAGCCGATGGAACGCTGACCGAAAGTTGAGGTTTCAGGGTCGTAACCTTCATACTTAGTAAAAGTAAGTGGGTTGTTGGCAGAAACACCAACGCGTACTCTGCCGACTTTATCGTCAAACCATTGCGTCAGCGTAGTTTTAGGCACATTGTAATACAATGCAACCTCGCGCAGACGAACATAGCTCGCATCCTGAACCCAGCGACCAGCGTTATTGAACGGCGCAGGTGGACGCTGACGGCCGTTAGGAATGCCGTCTCCGTTGTCATCTCTGAACCAGCCCGGAGTTGTACCACCGGAATCAGTTAAGAAAGCAGAAAGGTTGATATTATCACCACCTTGCTTCCAGTGCCACAGCATGTTGAATTCGAAGTTTTTCAGGAAAGTAATTTCGTTCAACCATGACATTTGGAAATCAGGCTGCTGATCGCCCCAGATGGTAAATACTCCGGGCGAAACCTGTGGCGTACCTACGATTGTAGTTGGTGAAATGCCCTCGCGAATCCAGAACGTACCCAGAGCCGTACCAAAACCACCCTGGAAGTAAGCCGGAATACCTAAGCGCTTTGTCAGAAGGCGATTTTGCCAGTACATCACGCGGGTAAACCAACGGAAGTTATCTTTCTGTACAGGAACAGCGCCCAGTGAAAGCTCCCAACCCTTGTTGGAAAGTTGTGCAAGGTTGCTGGGGATAGAGTTTACACCTGTAGAAGGCGCAAGGCTTAGGTTCTGGATATTGTTGCGTGTCTGTTTGTCGTAATAAGTTACCTCAAGTTGCAGGCGATTGTTAAAAAATCCTGCATCAAGACCAACCTCTAATTCGCTTGCGCGTTCAGGCTCTAATGTAGCATTCCCTGCCGCCGTTGTAACTACTGAACCAAGTAAGCCACCAATATTAGCTGGATTCAGAGCTGTAAAAGTTTGACCGAACGCAGGCAAACCTGCTGTTTCACCATAAGCAATACGCGGTTTTACTTGGTTTACAGTTTCTTTAAAAGTCCAGAAGTCGAAGTTGGCAACATTGACCGCTAATGAAGCCCTTGGGAAGGCATAGAACTTATTTGCGTCACCGTTAAGGGTAGATTTATCCCAACGGATACCGACAGTAGCTACTACTTTATCATCCCAGTTAGCTTCCTGCTGTGCAAATATCCCTACGTCTGTAATATCGGATTGTTGTGCCTGAAAGATTTCTTGTACAGTTCCCTGACGGAGGTTTTTCTGCCCCGGCGCCAGACCGCGAGAGCGAGCCAACAAACTGTTTTCAAAGAAATTCAGACGTACCGTACCCAACTGTGAGTTCATATTCACTTTGCCTAAGTTGAAGTTATAGGTCAAAGCCGCCTGCAAGTTGGTGTTCACGTTGCGTGTTTCTCCCCACAGCGCGTCGCCGGGGTTGGCCTGTGCGCGTTGGAATTGCAGATCTTCGGGCAAATAGACCAGTGTAGAGTTCTGTGTGAAGTCCAAACCTCCTTGTGCCACAAATTTCAACAACGATTTATCTGTCTTCAGCAGATCAGCCCCAAAACTAAAGGACTGGATAAAGCGATTAACTACGGAGTTGTTAATACCTTTATCTGTTACCGCAATTGGATTTTCTGCAAAGTACGGATTGTCGGGATACACACCGTTTTCATTTGGGAACAGATTAAAATAGGTTGGCACATAGGCGATATTGTAACCAATGCTAGCACCTGTGTTGTTCTGGTTGCCTGTAAAACCACGATCTGTATTGGTGCGGATATAATTAGAACCTATACCAATTGTAATGCGATCGTTTAGCTTATGCTCCACATTGGTACGCAGCGAGTAGCGCTGAAAACCTGTGCGACGTACAATACCCTCCTCGTCGGTAAGTGCTCCTGATACGAAGAACTTAGTTTTTTCATTGCCTCCCGAAACACCTACGCGGGTGTTGAGCAAAGTAGCAGTGTTGCCATAAAAATACTTTTCGTAGTCAAATCTGCGTCCGCCTGCAGCGCGAAAACGCTCCAATTCGATCGGACGGCGGGCAACAGGGAAAAAGAAATTAATCTTATCTTCGTTCCAGTCATCAACACCCAGCAGGCGCTGTGCGCGCGCAAAACCTACGTCTTGTGCGAATGATACTTTGGTACGGCCGGCAGCGCCTCTTTTAGTAGTAATAATGATTACACCTGCATTGGCTCGCGTACCGTAGATAGCGGCTGCAGAAGGCCCTTTCAGTACTTCGATGCTTTCGATATCGTTCGGGTTTAAGTCAGCGAGACGGTTAGGGGCATCGTCCTGCGCACCTACACCTGCACCGGCTTCAGCACCCGATACGGCAGCGCGTCCGCTGCGATTCGTAGCATTGTTGATATATACACCATCTACAATATAAAGCGGCTGCGAAGCGCCTACCAACGATGAAATACCGCGCAGTTGGACAGAAACACCGCCACCCGGCGCGCCGCCGTTTAGATTGATATTGACACCTGTGATTTTGCCATAGAGTGCATTATCTACCGTTTGAATCTGTGTAGTGCCGATGAGCTCTTTGGCTGAAACCGTAGAAACAGCGTTAGCAAGATTGCTTCTTTTGATAGAAGATGCAAGACCTGTAATAACTACCTCTTCCAGTCTGGTAACGTCTTCTGCAAGCAAAACATCTACTGTGGTATTGCTCGCGCTAACTTCTACCGATTTGGAAAGGTAGCCGATGTAAGAGAACACTAAGGTAGCAGGACTATTGCTACCTACATTGATGCGATAAGAACCATTGGCATCGGAAATGGTACCGGTCGTAGTCCCTCGCACTACAATGTTTACGCCCGGCAACGGGCTACCGTTAGCGGCATCTTTAACTGTACCCTGCACCGTGTACTGTGCCCAAGCAGAATTGCACAACCACATCAGCGCAAATGCAGCCGAATAGCGGATGGCATGTTTAATTGTAGAAAACTTCATAGTAAAATAGTTTTAATTTGTTCCCCTAAGGTAGCCACTTCCAACCAAATATGAATCAAGTATGAACATTTTTTATCGGGATTCGCCAAAATTTCACACATGTACTATGAAAACAACTGATTTTCAGGCGTTTTATTGTTGCAATAAGGTTGCACCTGCTGAAGAACCAATGCGATCGGCACCGGAGGCAATCATTGCCAGCGCCTGCCCTTTAGTGCGGATGCCCCCTGATGCTTTTACACCCATATATTCGCCTACGGTTTCCCGCATCAGGCGAACGGCGTGTTCGGTTGCCCCGCTGCTGCCAAAGCCGGTCGAGGTTTTAACAAAATCTGCCCCCGCATCCTGAGCAATTTTACAGGCGCGCACAATCTCCTCGTCGTTTAGATAGCAAGTTTCTATAATCACTTTCAACAGAGCGCGACTCTCATGGCATATTTTGGCTAATTGTGCGATTTCACCTTTTACCCAACTCACAACACCCGTCTTAAATGCGCTCAGATTCATTACCATATCTATTTCCTCTGCACCATCGAGCAGGGCGATTTCGGTTTCGCGCACTTTTACCTCCGATCGGTTATAGCCCAGTGGAAAACCCACAACCGTTACCAACCGTATGTCGTGTGTACCAATATCGCGGCGAACCTTTTTGACCCAGTAAGGCGGTACACATACACCGACAAACCGATGCTGAATAGCCTCTTGTACCAGTTGTTCAAAATCGTCTGCACTTGCTACGGGAGCAAGCAGCGTATGCTCGATATGCTGATTTAAAGTTTCCATGTACCTTCTTATATTAAAGCCGTAAACTTTGCGTGAGCAATGCGTGTTGTAACACCAAAGTTTTATCACAAAATAAATAGAAGCCATGCTAAAAATACTTATTATCGCTGCGGCTTTTACGGTGAGTGCTGTAATCGTATTTGTGTACGACGCATTAACTAACAACTCAGCAAAAACAGTTTGTTGCCATGTGCCTGCCGCAACTGCATCTTTTGCCGCCTTTGCTTCCGACCAAGCATTTGTCAACAAGCACGAAGAGCCAATTCCGTTTACTTTCATTTCGCAGGTAGGCGGAAAAGAAATCAGCTACCCTACCGCCGACGGCAAAACTGCCAAAGCATGGTTGATTCCTGCCAAAAAGAAAAGTAATAACTACCTGTTCGTATTCCACGAGTGGTGGGGACTGAATGACTATGTGAAAGCTGAATCAGAAAAATTCTACAAAGATTTACCTGATGTAAATGTGATCTGCCTTGACCTATACGATGGACAAGTAGCAACTACCCGCGAAGAGGCAGCTAAACAAATGCAAGGGCTACGGCAGGAACGTGCTGTGGCTATCATAAACGGCGCGATTGCTTATGCAGGCAAGAAAGCCAATATTTTTACTATCGGTTGGTGCATGGGAGGCAGTTGGTCGTTGCAAGCTGCCCTGCTGGCAGGAAAGCAGGCGAAAGGCTGCATCATCTACTATGGAATGCCTGAAAAAGACGTAGAACGCCTCAAAACGCTCAATACCGACGTACTTGGCATTTTTGCAGGTCAGGAGCAATGGATCTCACCCAAAGTTGTAGAGGAATTCGATGCTAACATGAAGCAGGCAAACAAAAAACTGATTTACAAGATTTTTGATGCAGATCATGCCTTCGCTAATCCAAGTAATCCTAAATTCGTGAAAGAGGCTACAGACGAAGCATACGCCATGTCCTTAGATTATCTCAAACAACGAATAAAGTAAGAAAACCATCATCTAATCTGTTATGAAACGTTTGATTTATGCGGGACTATTGCTATTGGTAGGAGCAACAGCCTGCCGCAATCAGGTAAATGAGCCTGTTACAGATGTGAATGCGCTACCTATCAGGCGCTATGTTTTTGAAGTGATGAACTTCTTTTATTTCTGGCACAGCAGAATACCATCGAATATCAATCCGAACAACTTCAGTACACCCGAAGCACTGTTGGAGGCAATGATGTACCGCCCAACCGACCGGTGGAGCTACATCGTGCGCGACAACGGAGCCACAGCAGCCCAGATCCGCACAGGATCTACACAGGGTTTTGGCTTCCTTTGGGGCTTAGATCGCGAGCAGAACCTGCGGTTAGTGCTCGTGCATCCCAATTCGCCCGCAGCCGATGCGCAACTGGAGCGCGGTATGCGCGTGATACGCGTCAACGGCGTAGCGATCACTGCCGGGGCAACCAACATCCCCCGCTTTGAAAATTCGGTAGATATAACTGTACAAGACAGTTCGGGGGCTATCCGCGAAGTTCAGTTGCAATCTCGCAATTTTACCATGCGCGGAGTTACGCTGCGAGAGGTCAAAGAGGTAGCAGGCAGAAGAGTCGGCTATCTGGTCTTCTCTATTTTCACACAATCTTCCGTACAAGAGTTGGATGAGGCTTTTGACTTTTTCCGCAGTGCCAATGTCAATGAATTGATATTAGACCTGCGCTACAACGGCGGCGGCGCTCCCGAAACAGCCCAGCATCTCGCCAGCCTGATTGCGCCCAATGCGGCAGGTAGGCGCTTTCTGCAATACCAGCACAACAGCAAGAATACGCAACGCAACACTGAGCTTAATTTCAAAACTGTTACTAATGGCTTGAATCTCAACCGCGTATTTGTACTGACAACAAGTAACACTGCCTCTGCCAGCGAATTGATTATCAACGGATTGCGTCCTTTTATTAACGTGCAGACAATTGGCACAACCACTAATGGCAAGTACGTAGGCGGATATGTATTCAGCCACCGCGAGGGTTACTCACTGGTGCCGATCTGCTTTCAAAGCGTTAATGCCAATGGCGATACCTTTGCTAACGGTTTTGAGCCGTCTTTCCGTGCTACAGACGACCGGACACGCCCCTTTGGCAATCCGAACGAAAACCTGCTTGCCGCTGCGCTGCATTTTATAGCCAATGGTTCTTTCGGCGGCTTTATCCAAACAGCACGCACAGAAGCCGAACAGGTAGATGATAAGTTGCTATACACCGAAGATCAAGCCATTCGCCGCCTACCAATTATCGGTGGCTTTGAGCAGATGCAGTAAGGATTGATAATATGTCAAACAAAAAAAGGCTGTCCAATTGGGCAGCCTTTTTCATATGCTTCAGACAAACTTAGTTGAAGATATAACGCACACCGAACTGCATACGATAAACATCACCAAAGCCGGTTGATGAGTTAAAAGTAGTGTTAGGCAGTATTGGGTTAGCAGTTGTACCTACGTTTACCATGCGGTAAGTTGGAACGCCCTGCGCATTTACACCTGCAAAGTTAAGCGGAGTGGTGGTGGTGATGATATTGCCTACCCCCCAGTTATTGTTAATCAGGTTGCCTACGTTGAAAACGTCCCAACGCAGTTGCAGCTTGTTCTTGGCAGGCAATTTAAAGTCAATTTGTAAACTGAAGTCAGCGCGATATATCCATGGCAACAGCGCACCATTACGCTCTGCATACTGACCACGACGAGAGCTCAGATAAGCATCCTGATTGATGAATGCGTCGAAAGCGGCGGCTTGCTCTTCAGGAGAGAATGTACGACCACCGATCGTTAAAGGCAAGAAAATCAGATCGCTGGCGCGGTTAGGCACAAACAGCAGATCGTTGCCATTCACACCGTCGCCGTTCATATCGCCGTTAATACGATAGCTAAAGCGACCTTGGTTACGAGCCTCGTAGAACAAAGAGGCAGTCAGCGTAGCTACTTTACCAAGATCTCTGCGGTAGTCAATTGCAGAAATGAAGCGATGACGTTGGTCGTTGTCAGAGAAGGACAGTTCAGGCAGGTTGTTACCGCGAACCGTTGGCAGACCAGCCCATGAAGAGAAGGCAATAAAGGCAGGGTCTATTAGGTTGCGGGCATCGCCGCGGTTGTAGGCAGCCATCACGTTCAAGCCGAAGTCAAAGCGCTTCTCCAAACGAGCAGTGATGTTGTAGATACGCCCTTGGTTAGTATTCTTCAGTACAATTGCATCAGTAATGTTATCATTGATACGGATAGCATTATTCTGTGCAGCCCCTGTCAGTCCTGAACCCGGGAAACGTGGACGGTTATCAGGACCATTGAAAGTGCGATCGGCAGGTTCGCGGTTTGCATCAATGTAATAAGCCTGATTTACGTCTTTGCTGTAGATAAATTCCAAAGTACCAATGATGCCTCCGGGCAGTTTCTGGTCAATAGCGATGTTAGAACGCCATACCTGAGGGAAACGGAAGCCAGGGTCTGTTACAGCAATGTTATATGTGGAAGGCGTAGTAGGATTGGCAGGAATATGTCTTCTCGGATTAGGATCAAACGGGAAAGCAGTCGTGTTATCAATATTAATCAGGCCAGTCAATACGCCATTGTTGCCAATCTGGTTAGAAATCCATACAAACGGCGGACGGCCTGAGAAAATACCTGTGCCACCGCGTACCTGCGTAGTTTGATTCTTCTTTACATCCCAGTTGAAACCTAAACGAGGCGACCAAAGAATATTTGGATCAGGCAGTTTAGCAGTGTTGTAACGAACGGGGTTACCTTTTTCATCGCGGAACGTCAAATTGGGTACTTCAGGGTTAAAATAGCCTGTTTCAGCAAAGAAAGGAACATCAACGCGAAGACCGGCAGTTAATTTGAAGTTGTCGGCAGCCTGAATTTCATCTTGTACGTATACACCTGCATAAGTTACTTTGGTAGGCTGTACAGGTTCTGCACCACCCGGCAGCGCCGAGAAGTTCAAACGGTAGTTGCGAATCGTTACCGGTGAGGTTGTTAAACTTGGATTAGCTAAGAAGGCATTTGCAGCTGTGTAAAAATCCTGTAGTGAGTTAAAAGCATAACGGCCTTGCGAGAAAGGGAAGAATACGTTTTCAAAAGACATACGCTCTATGTTGAAGCCGGCAGTGATCGTATGCCTGCCACCATAGTAGGTAAAGTTGTTCTGCATCTGAAATGTACCATAATTGAGTCGGTTGCTCGGTGTAAAAGGCTCAAAGCCGAACGTAATGTAAGTTGCACCACCTTGAGCAATCTCAACCAGTGGGAAGAAGTCGCCGCGTGAACCGCGATCTTCATTCTGGTAAGTATAGCCAATGATGAAGTTGTTAGAAAACTTGCCCTTGAAATTAGAGTTCAATTCGGCAATTACCGAACGGATGTTTTCGTTTTGGATGTAGTTCGAGTTTTGATAGTTCAGCGCGTTCAGGTTACCACGGCGGTTGCCTAACACAGTGGTACTATTGCTCACCAAAATATCAGCGCGAGAATCTAAGTGTGTGTAGCGAACGCTCAGTTTATGGTTGTCGCTGATGTTGTAATCCAAACGAGCGAGAAACTTATCGCTGCGGGTTTCGTTATTATAGCCTTCGTAGGGGCCTGTTTCATAGTTGAAACGCGTGCGCAAAAAGTTGCTCAATTCGTCCAGATCTGAACGCAATACGCGGGTTACATTACCACCGACAGGTTCACCGCCGGCATTTGCGCGGAAAGTAGTACCCGGCTCTGTTTGGCGCTCAAATTCGCCGTTCAGGAAGAAGAATAGTTTGTTTTTGATGATAGGACCACCTACGCGGAAACCTGTCTGGAATACGTTGAAATCGCCAACAATTACTTCACGTCCCTTTGCCTGTGTACCTACGAAATTTTTGTTACGTGTGTTATAGAAAACAGAACCGCTGAAATCATTGGTGCCGCTGCGAGTTACCGCATTTACACCTGCACCTACAAAGCCACCTTGGCGCACGTCATAAGGGGCAATGTTTACCTGAATTTCTTCAATCGCATCCAGAGAGATAGGCGACTGACCTGTACGACCACCCGGCTGACCTGCAAGACCAAAGCTGTTGTTGAACAAAGAGCCGTCAATTGTGATGTTGTTCAAACGGTTGTCAGCGCCACCAAAAGAGCCGTTGCCGCTTGCCTGAGGAGTCAGACGAGTAAAGTCGTTGATAGAGCGGTTCAGCGTAGGCATGTTGTTGATCTGATCCTTGCCAATGTTAGTAGCAGCACCTGTACGATCTGAACTGAAGATGTCGTTGCGGCTGCCTATAACTACTACCTCACCCAACTCGATATTATCTTCTTGCATAGCAAAACTTACTTCTGCAGAAGTACCCAAGTTAAGGAAGATATTGTCGCGTACCTGCTCCTTGTAGCCTACGAAAGTTACAGTTACGCGATAAGGTCCGCCTACGCGCATACCTGGGATCGTGTAGCGTCCATCAGTCTGTGTTGCCGTGCCGTAGCGCGTTCCTGAAGGCAGGTGGATAGCTATAACGCTGGCACCTGGTAAGCCCTGACCTTTATCGTCAAGTACTCTTCCTATCATAGCTGCAGTTGTTACCTGTGCCTGAACTGCTGTTACAGCAAATACGCACATAATCGCAGCAAATACATTAAGTAATAATTTTCTGATCATAAGATTGCCTTTTATTGCGTTGCAAAATTAGACGTTGCAACAGGCAACCCTACGAGTTTTAATATTAAGAAATTGCTAAGTTATTACTCGAGGCTGTCCAAAAAGGACGCATGTAGCACAGACTTCAGTCTGCAACTATTTGATTATCAAGCAACTAAGAAATAACAGACTAAAGTCCGTATTACTTTTTGGATAGCCTCTAAAATGCTCAGCGTCAGTCTAGAATCCAGCGAAACTTATACTCCAACTGGGGAACTTTCATGCGCTCGACTATGCGCTCTAAACGATTTGGCAGGGCCAAGAGATATTCTCTTGCCTTTTCCCCCGTATCCCGAAGTTGCGGAAGGCCTTCAATGTTCCAGTCTTTGAGCAGTTGACGCATGATCTCTACGTAGTCTGAAGCAGTATATACGCCCAGCCGCTGCGCAGCATCAGTAAAGTGCGCGAAAGTTGTACCTATTTCAACGCCTATTTCACGCATGAAATGCGCCGGCATCACAATTTTCTTGCGCATCATGTCTTCAAAAGCGAGAATAGCCTCGTTGGGATCTATCTCAAAAATATGGCGAATGAAGGTAATATAGGCTTTGGCATGGCGGGCCTCATCAGCGGCTACTTGTCCGCAAATCTTGGCAAGCAGCGGATCGCCTTGCTTTTTAGCCATTGATGCCACCCGACGGTGTGAAACATTGGTTGCCAATTCCTGAAAACTGGTATATATAAACGTGCGGTAAGGATCGTCTCCTATTTGTGGATCGAAACCATCGGCAATCAGATACTGCGTAGATGCTTCCATCTCACGCATGTTGATCCGCCCTGTCAGATAGAGGTAGCGGTTCAGTACATCGCCGTGGCGGTTTTCTTCAGCAGTCCAGTGGCGTGTCCATGTACGCCAGCCGCTTTCGCGCTCGGTGCCATGTATGCCTTGCAAAGTATGAATCCACGATTCGTAGCTGGGTAGCGCCTCCTCGGTAATCGCATCGCCGATCAGCACAGCAACCAGATCGTAGGAAAGTTCTCGGGCACGTTCTTGCAGCCGTTTGACTTCCTCAAAAAAGTTTTCCATTGAAGCATTCGGCAGTAAATCAGCCGGCTGCCAATTCTCATCTATCGGTCGCAGAAATTCTTTAACATATCCTAAAATCTTCTGATCAAGAAATTGCATCACCTCGCTCCTTGCAGGCTGTGAGAAACTCATAATAACTTGTTAGTTTGATTTTTACCAAAGAAATCAAAGGAACTAACTTCCTTTGAGGAGTTAAAGATAGAACTAATTTGGTAAAGTTAATCGAATTGTGGTAAATTTGTAGAAATATTTTTTGATGGAAAAATTCGAGTACAACACAGGACGCAGTGCACTGATATTGAAAGAGTATGGGCGGAGTGTGCAACAAATCGCCGAATATATTGCCTCCCGTCCAACACAGGAAGAGCGCACAGCCCTTTCGCATGTACTAATTGGGCTAATGAAGCAACTCAACCCCTCGGTGCGTGAAAACATCGAAACACCACAGCGCATCTGGGATCACTTGCACCATATGGCGGGCTATAAGTTAGATATTGACGGTCCCTTCCCCCCTCCCCAGCCCGGTGAACTTTTCCAAAAGCCGCAAAAAATGCCCTACAATACTCATAACATTACCTACAGACATTATGGCAAAAATGTGGAGCTAATGATAGAAAAAGCGGTAAAACTGGAAGATCCCGAAGAGCGCAAAGCAGCAGCTATCAGTATTTTCAAACTGATGCGCACCTTCTATGCTACATGGAACAAGGAGCATACAGAAGATGAAATCATCGTTGCACAATTGCGCGAACTTTCCAATAATCAGTTGGATGTAGATCTGCAATCACTTCGTAACGATCATGCCGAAAGAGAATATCGCCACAAGCCACAGTATCAACAACAACAACAACATCAGAGCCACTCGCACGGCAACAACAAGCGCAAGAAAGACAAGCGTCGCAGGTAAGATCTACGGACTTTGGTGTGTCGCCTGCCTGATCGGATTCTTTCTCGTTCCAGTCGCACCACTTGCCCTTATTGGCACCTTGCATAGGCGCTTGCATGTAATAAGTCTAGCTGCCTACAAGATGTGGAGCATACTGCTATTTCGCGCAAGCGCATTGCCAGTCCAGGTGATTGGAGTGGAAAATCTACCTAAAGACACCCCTTACATCCTTACGCCTAACCATGCCTCCTATTTAGATGTTCCGTTGATGGTTTATGCCATTCCCAAACTCTTCGTGTTTGTAGGTAAAAGTTCGCTGAGCAAAATTCCGATCTTCGGATATATCTTCCGGCGTGTACACATTCCTGTCAATCGGTCTAATCCCAAAAGCGGATTAGGCGCTTTGCAAAAAGCTAAAGATCGGCTATTGCATGGACGCAGCGTACTGCTGTTTCCCGAAGGTGGTTTCGGTAGGATTCAACCGCCAACATTAGCTCCTTTTAAAGATGGCGCTTTTCGCTTGGCAATTGAAACAGGTGTACCGATAATACCCGTAACAATGCCCCACAACTGGCAGATCCTGCCCGAAAAGTCAGGGCTACAGATCAACCGCAGGCGGGCAGTAGTAGTGATCCATCAGCCGATACCTACCAAAGATCTCAAACCCGCCGATACAGATGCACTCAAAGCGCAAACCTACGAGGTCATCGCAGCAGAACTATCCAAGCATTATCCCCAATCTATTATCCGTTATCTGTAAACGAATAGCAACTATTCTATGGAAATTACGCCCGAGATATTAGCAAAAATTGCACATTTAGCGCGCTTGCAGGTAGCGCCCCAAGATCAGCACCAACTGATAGAAAGTCTGAACAAAACGATCAGTTGGATAAATAAACTACGCGAGTTAGATACAACAGGCATTGAGCCGCTCACACACATGACCCACGAAATAAACCGCCTGCGCGAAGACAAGGTCATACAGACAATAAGCCACGAACAGGCGCTCTCGCAGGCACCCGCACACGACGCTGATTATTTCCTCGTACCAAAAGTAATTGATTAACAATGCATTACAAAAAAGTTACAAAAATTTGCAGCCAAGATTTGGCAGATAAAGAAACGCACTCTACTTTTGTGCCACAAAAATAACAAGGCGGTGCGGTAGCTCAGTTGGTAGAGCAAAGGACTGAAAATCCTTGTGTCGGGGGTTCGATTCCCTCCCACACCACAAACACGCTTAAAACCCTGTCAAAACGCATTCTGACAGGGTTTTTTCTTTTGTTCCCTGTATCTCAAAGACAAAAACCGTACATATTACCGTACACAAGTGCCTAAAAAGTATATACAGCCGTTTTGCCGGAAAGCCCGCACTTTTGCGTACATTTGTGTACTCATTTTCCCTCATTTTCCATGATTAAGGCTGATAATCAAGTATTTTCTCTCATTCAGAAAGAGTTTGAACGCCAGATACACGGCATAGAACTGATTGCTTCCGAAAATTTTGCTTCTCCTTATGTGATGCAAGCAATGGGCAGTGTGCTGACCAACAAGTATGCAGAAGGTTTGCCCGGCAAGCGCTACTACGGTGGCTGCGAAATAGTGGATCAGATTGAAACCATTGCCATTGAACGCCTCAAACAACTTTTTGGTGCTGCTTGGGCAAACGTACAGCCACATTCAGGAGCGCAGGCCAACGCGGCCGTTATGTTGGCAGTGCTGCAACCCGGCGATAAGATTCTCGGCTTCGACTTGGCGCACGGCGGACACCTGACACACGGCTCGCTTGTGAACTTTTCAGGAAAATACTATCAACCTTCTTTCTATGGTGTTGAGCGCGAAACCGGACTGATTGACTGGAACAAAGTAGAGGAAATAGCGCTGCGCGAACAGCCTAAACTGTTGATCTGCGGCGCTTCGGCTTACTCCCGCGACTGGGACTACGCCCGCCTGCGTGTAATTGCTGATGAAATCGGTGCCTTGCTGCTGGCTGATATTTCGCATCCTTCGGGGCTGATTGCACGCGGTCTGCTGAACGATCCGCTGCAACACTGCCACATCGTAACCTCTACGACGCATAAAACCCTGCGCGGGCCTCGCGGTGGCATTATTATGATGGGGAAAGATTTTGAAAATCCCTTTGGCATTACCAACATGAAAGGGCAGGTAAAAATGATGTCTGAGTTGTTAGACGGAGCTGTATTTCCCGGTACGCAAGGCGGCCCGCTGGAACACGTCATTGCCTCTAAAGCCGTAGCCTTTGGCGAGGCGCTTTCGGACAGCTATTTGCAGTATGTGAAGCGCGTTTCCGAAAATGCACAAGCACTCGCCCAATCTTTCGTGGAAATGGGCTACCACCTCATTTCAGGCGGTACTGACAATCACCTGATGCTCATTGACTTGCGCAACAAAGGCATCAGTGGCAAACTGGCAGAAAACACACTGATTAAGGCGGACATTACCATTAATAAAAACATGGTTCCGTTCGATGACAAGTCTCCTTTCGTAACTTCAGGTATGCGCATTGGTACGCCTGCCATTACGACGCGTGGGCTGGTAGCTGCCGATATGCCGCGCATCGCCGCCCTGATAGACAAAGCGCTAATGAACCACAACAACGATACAATCCTTGCTGAAGTTCGCAAAGAAGTAAACGGCTGGATGCAGCAGTACCCGCTCTTCGCAGAGTCAGAAGAGTTGGTAGCAGCTATGTTTTAATCGGCTGTTAGTCTCATAAAATAAAAAACCTAACAGGTCTTAGAGATTTGTCAGGTTTTTTTACGTTATTGCCCGAAGCAACCATATCATACTGAAATAAATTATCTACCATGCAGTTTTTATCCCGTAGGAATTGCATATTGGTAGTAGAGCTACTACAGTATTACGGCAAAAGCCTCGTTGCTGTGAGTTATAGGATCGGTTGGGGGCTTGGGTAGGGCGGATTTTTAGCACAAAAGTTCACTCGAAGAACTGCACTAGAACCTACCACAAAACTGTCATACGAAGCACTGCACCCGCCATTACGCCAAACCGCTGTTGCACGATGTTTTCATTCTTTTCGCATTACCACGATATACTCGTTATTCATTGTTTCGTCTTTTTTTCCTGTTACATTTGTCGGGCTGTTTTTGCTCGGCATACGTTTGTTAGGAATGTTGCGAATAATCGTTTCTATGTGCGAAAAACCTTGATTTTCAAAAAAGTCTTTGGTTATTTCGTCTGTCGGTAAAACTTCACCTTTTACTTTTCGGTTGCCTACTACATAACAAGCATAACCACCTTTTTTGATGGTTTTGGCTACATTTTCAATAGAACTTTGATAGTCGCAATAAAACGAAGAGACTTCTTTGGCTCTTTTCTCATCTATATTTGCAATTTTTTCAAGGCTTTCATTCAGACTTTGGCTCTCAAAACTACAAACCTCTTTTTGTCGGTTTCCACCCATTAAATTATTGTCTATTTGGTTAGCATTTTCTACGTCTAACCATTCGTTGGCAAGCCTCGAAAATTGTCCATAAGCAACTGTTGTGCGGCTATCTCCATAGGGCGGTGAAGTTACAACAATATCAACACTTTCATTTTCAATATGTTTCACTTCATTGCTTGTATTAAAATCATAAACTTGCGAATTACCTTTGGGTTTTTGCTCTAAAAATGATTTTAGTCCCTTGTGATTTCGGGCTAATTTACTTTGCATTAAACCAAAAACATCAGGGTTAAATTTTTGCATTTGTTCTGCCGTCATTCGGAACAATTTAAACTCGCTATTGCGTGTAAAACTGCTTTCTCTCACGGTTTCGCTAAATGCTATTTTGAAAAAATTGCTCACGTTCTCGTCTTCTATTTTGTCAATAAAAGTTTTAATAATTGCTAACTTTTCCTGCACGCCTTTGTCAAACCAAAAATCAATATTGTTAATTTGGGGAATAACGATGTTTACCTTATTGTTGAAATCAAACATCAAGGAAAACATATAATCGTTAAAATCTTTGAGATACAAATCCAGAACTTGTAGGTTAATTTTGGTTGTTTTTGTTTTGGCAATAAGTCTTGCCAATGGGTTTAAGTCTGTTCCAATAGCGTTAATTCCTTTCAAATTGGCTTCTACCAAACTTGTTCCTGTGCCACAATAAGGGTCAAAAAGCAAATGACTATCCACACCGTATTTTGCCAAAATACGTTCTACAATTTGCGGTATCATCATTGCTGGGTAATTGTGGTAGCAATGTGTAAATTGTTTGGTGTTTGCACCTACGAAGTCCCACGAAAAATCTGTATATTTTTTCTCGGTTAGTATCATTTGTAAAGTGTTTTGAGGTCTGACACAATTTTTGAAAACTCGTTGATAGGTGATTTGAATTTTCCTGATTTGGTAAGATACACAAAATCAAAGAAATTCAACATTCCTATTTGTTGGGGTTGCGTGATTTCATCATAAAAATTGGTCGTAATAAAACCTACTCTAAAATCTGCTTTTACTTCAAAACTCAAACCGTACTTTTGTTTGATTTGCATACAGTCTTTTGACGTTGCAATGTCCATCAAAAGTTTCCATTTGTAGGTTTGTCCCGCTCTTTCTCTCAAAGATGTTTTGATAGAGAAAATCAAAACAGGTGCTTTTTCTAACTTTTTGTTGTGGTAAATCATCAAATCCACATCTGGTTTTTGCACGTCATCACCTACCTGAATAGTGGCATAGTCTTCTATGAGTTTGTGTTTTTTGGGTTTTAGAGTGATAACCAAGTCTTTGTTTATCAAGCCTTCGCTTTGCAAAAATATTAAAGCATAAGCCACCAAACCTTGAAAACCATTTCCTGCAACCGCTTTTCTTGTCTGTGAGGCATCGTTTATTTCACCACTTTTGATACGTTTTTGGATAATCTTCTCAACTTCTGCTGTTGAACTTTGCATAATTTCGGTGAGGTAAGAAATAGCCTTTTCTGCCCCAACTTCTTTTACTTTTTTCTCAAAGTTCTTTTTGATAGGGTCAAAATAGTAACGTCCTTCTACATCTTTAAATACCTTTTGGTTGGTTTCAAGCATTGCATTTTGTTGTTTTTGGTTTTGTTGTTTTTCTTAAAATATCGTGCAACTAGTCAAATAGCCGCAATATCTGCGCCCGTTGCGCTCCACACGCCCGGATGTTGCAGGATGTAGCGCAAGGCTTCTTCTACTGCGTGAATGCGATAAGGCAAGCCGCTGATGTAAGGATAAAGCACCAAAGATAGTACGCGCCCCCCATAAGTTTTACTTTCGGCAAGCAATGTGTCAAACTGATCTTTAATCTGTTCTACAAATTGTGCTTCGGTGTGGTGATAGCCAAATATGATCTGCCGATCGCTGATTTCTTCTGAATAGGGCATTGCCAGCAGGCTGCCCTGACGCGTATGAAAGGTGTAGGGTAGATCGTCGTTTGCCCAATCGCATAGGTAGCTGAAGCCTGCTTCCTGCACCAGATCAGGGGTCAGAAAAGACTCAGAAGAAGCAGGCGACAGCCACCCCTGCGGCACTATGCCCGTTATATCGGTCAAAATTTGGCGGGAGCGGAGGATGATTTCGCGCTCTTCTGCCTCGCTCATCCCGCTGTGGTGGATAGTATCCATGTCGTAGCCGTGGCAGATGATCTCGTAGCCCCTGCCAACAGCCTCACGCGCCAGCAAGGGGTAACGCTCTGCTACCGCCGCATTCATCGCTACGCTTGCCTTGATACCTAACTGTTCAAACAGGCGAAAAAGACGGAAAATACCAACGCGGTTGCCGTAGTCGCGCGAGGAGTAGTGCCTGAAGTCGGGATAGGCAGTAACCATGCCGCCGGGAGCTTTGAAAGGCTTACCCTGCTGGTTGAGTGGGAAGAATTCAGAAACTACCGTTACCCAAAGTGCAATATTTGCAGCATTGGGGAAAGCTAACGGCTTGCGCTCAAACAGATTAGACCATTTGTAGCGATCGTGATCCATCGCATGGCGGCGCTTGGGATATTGCAAGTATTCTTCAGGTAAAGACATGGCATGTAGGCGTTTTAACGGCTGTATAATTAACGAAATTAATCATTTTTCGCAAGTCAATTGCTACGCCTTCACCAATTCCATGATCGTAATTTCGGGCATAATGCCAATGCGCCCCGGAAAACCAATATACCCAAAACCACGATTGACGTACAAGTGCTGGTTTTGTTTGGTATAGAGACCTGCCCACTGCTCATATATATACTGCACGGGACTCCACTGGAACGAGCCGACCTCTATGCCAAACTGCATCCCGTGGGTATGTCCTGCAAACATCACGTCTATATCGGCGTATTGCGGGCGTACCTCTGCGTCCCAATGGCTGGGATCGTGTGAGAGTAGTAGCTTTACAGGTGCTTCTTCAGTTCCTGCATATGCTTGTTTCAGCCGTCCGTATTTGGGGAAATTGCCTTTCGCCCCCCAGTTTTCTACACCAATCACGGCTATTTTATCGCTTCCGATCTGCAAGTTAATGTGCTCATTCATCAGCAGTCGCCAGCCCATATCTGCATGGATCTGTTTGATTTTCTGCAAGTTCCGATATTTAGCTTCTGCCGTAGGCCATTGGTAATATTCTCCGTAGTCGTGGTTGCCCAGCACCGAATAAACACCCATAGGCGCTGCTACATTCTTAAAAATGCTGAAATAGTTGCGCATTTCGTCGGCAACGTCGTTAACCAGATCGCCTGTGAAAAACACGACATCGGGCTTTTCGTTGAGTAGCATATCTACACCACCTTGCACTGCTACCCGATTAAAGAAACTACCCGAGTGAATATCAGATAGTTGTCCGATACGGATACCGTCGAATGCTTTGGGCAAATTGGCCAAAGGCAAACGAATACGGCGGATGCGGTAGTCGTGTGCGCCGGAAATAATTCCAAAACTCATAGTTGCCAGTGGCACTGCCGCAGCGACCAAACCTGCCTGCATCAGGAATTCGGAACGTGTGATGCCATTGGCAGGAGACTCAGGCAGCATATCAGCAGGCAGGCTGATCGGTTCGGGCTTAGCAGCCGTTTGTGGAAGCAAACCCGCAACCTGCGTATAAATCCATTGCCCAAGTCGGATGATGTCGTCTAAGGCAATAAACAAAACAGCAAACAGCTTGGAGAAATAAAACATAAAGCCCCAGACCATGACAAAACGGCGGGCGGTAAGCATAGCCGCAGAAGTCGGCAGGTAGGGATAGATACCCAAAATAGTAATAGTCAGCAGCGTAATTGTCCAATAGAGGCTGTAAACCAGACGGCGAGTTTGTACCTGCGAATCTTCCCACACCACGCGGACAGCTTGGAAAACATACCAGTCAATCGCCAGCAAAAGAGTGATTAGCAAGATCAAAGGAAATATTTTATTCATGATTAGGGAGTAGGGATCGGCTAATAACTAACAGCAAACAAGTCGGTTTGTTTTGATCAACCTTCTAAACGATGCAAAGTTTGCGCCCTTTCGTTTTTATGACGGTTTGTCAGGTCGCCGCCGCTCTCAATCTCCGATCTTATGATAATACTGCTGTGGAGTTGTTCTAACAACTTCGTGATCTTCGTAGCAGCTATGGCGCGTTCTTCAGCTCCCATAATAGGTAAGAATCACTATTGATGCGATAGAAGTAGCTATTTGTCCGCAATTTGCAAACACGAAAAAAAATCTTACACGTGAAACTTTAACTACAAAGATTTTAGCAGCGTGCTTAGCGCACTAAGTTTTGCATCATCAAAGTCCAAATGTGTTACAAAGCGCATACCGCCTGCGAAAGGATTTGCCAGCACACCCTTCCTTTTGAGTATCTCACTGAATTGGATGGGCTGATAACGTTCCTCTTTCAACTTGAAAACCACAATATTGGTTTCTACGGGCAGTATTTCGGCTACATAGTTGCAGGTACTCAAAATATCGGCTATTGCCGTAGCCCTGCTATGATCTTCTGCAAGCCTTTCAACGTGATTTTGCAGCGCATACAGACCTGCCGCAGCCAATAGGCCTGCCTGCCGCATACCTCCCCCCATAGCTTTTCGGATGCGCAGCGCCTTGCGGATATGTTCGCGGCTGCCCAGCAGCAACGAGCCGACAGGTGCGCCCAGTCCTTTGGAAAGACAAATCGAGATAGTGTCAAAAAGTTGTCCGTACTGTATTGGTTGTTCCTTGTTAGCTACTAAGGCATTGAACAGGCGCGCACCGTCCAAATGTAGCGCAAGTCCTTTTTCCCTACAAAGCGCCGCAATAGGTGCTATTTCGTTGATTTTGTAACAAATGCCGCCCCCTTTATTCACCGTATTTTCTAAGGCAACAAGTCGCGTTGTGGGATAATGAATGTCTTCAGGATTAATGTTTGCCGCAATTTGATCCGCAGTCATTTTACCTTTGACAGACTCGATTAAGCGTACCGAAGCATGTGCATTCAGGGCAATGCCACC
This sequence comes from Rhodoflexus sp., assembly GCF_053489755.1. Taxonomy (NCBI): domain Bacteria; kingdom Pseudomonadati; phylum Bacteroidota; class Cytophagia; order Cytophagales; family Thermoflexibacteraceae; genus Rhodoflexus; species Rhodoflexus sp. The sequence goes on along the minus strand of NZ_JBRCHD010000005.1, from coordinate 6,914 downwards.
GCCTTCGTAGTTGTAGATGTGTGCTAATTTATCGCAAATCACCTCATCGCCGGGCTGTAGGTGCAGCTTGAGCGCAATCTGATTAGTCATCGTACCAGAAGGGCAAAAAAGCGCGGCTTCCATGCCAAACAATTCAGCCGCATACGCTTGCAGTGCATTAACTGACGCATCTTCGCCGTAAACATCGTCGCCAACAGGGGCAGTAAACATTGCTTCTCTCATGGCAGCCGTCGGCAGAGTAACCGTGTCGCTGCGTAGGTCTATCATCATAGCCATTCAAAATTGTGGACGGGCAGTAAATTTAGGCTTTGTAGCAGTAAATGCTAATTTTGCCGCAACGTTCTGATCCTATGAAAATTCTCATTTTAGGCAGTGGCGGGCGCGAACATGCGTTTGCTTGGAAAATTGCACAAAGCCCGCTTTGCTCAGGTTTATTCATTGCGCCTGGTAATGCAGGTACAGCAGAAGTGGCGCAAAATATAGCCATCGAAGCTACTGATTTTGACCAATTAGCCGATTTTATTGTAAGTAATCATATAGAACTCGTTATTGTAGGCCCCGAAGCGCCCTTAGTGGCAGGCTTCACCGATTTTGTGCGCAACAGTCCTGCGCTCAGCCATGTGCGCGTAGTCGGGCCGGACAAAGCGGGCGCAGCGCTGGAGGGCAGCAAGCACTTCGCCAAGCAGTTCATGATGCGCTACGGCATCCCGACCGCTGGCTATCGCAGTTTTGACAGTAGCAATCTGGAAGATGGTATCGCTTACCTGAGCACACAGCAGCCGCCATTTGTCCTCAAAGCCGACGGGCTTGCAGCAGGCAAAGGTGTGCTGATTATCAATGACTTAACAGAAGCGCAGACAGCACTCCGAGAAATGATTGCAAATGCCAAATTTGGCAAGGCAAGCGCAACAGTGGTAGTTGAGCAGTTTTTGCAAGGTATCGAACTCTCCGTATTTGTGCTGACCGACGGAAAAGACTATTGCCTCCTCCCTGCTGCCAAAGACTACAAACGCATTGGCGAAGGCGATACGGGCTTGAATACAGGCGGCATGGGTGCAGTTTCGCCCGTTCCTTTTGCAGATGAGGTGTTTTTGAAAAAAGTAGAGGAACGCATCGTTCAGCCCACACTCACAGGACTGCAACAGGAAGGCATTGACTACATTGGCTTTATCTTTATCGGACTGATGAATGTCGGCGGCGAGCCATATGTGATCGAGTACAACGTGCGCATGGGCGATCCTGAAACGGAGGTAGTTGTGCCGCGCATCAAGAGTGACTTTCTGGCGCTGCTCGATGCTGCCTCCCGTCGCCAACTGGCACAGGCATCGCTCGAAACCGATCCGCGCACAGCAACGACTGTCATGCTCGTATCAGGTGGCTACCCCGAAGCCTTCGAGAAAGGCAAAACCATCAGCGGACTTGATCGGATCAGCAAGGCTGTTACTGCTTTCCATGCCGGAACCATGCGGCAGGGATCTGATCTTGTAACAGCAGGCGGTCGGGTGATTGCGCTTACAGCCCTTGCCGATACTTTGGACGAAGCCTTGCAACTTTCATACAATGCCGCAGCAATTGTTGACTATTCGGGTAAATATTATCGCCGCGACATTGGGCAGGATCTGATGTAATTTTCATACAGGCTAATCCATGTCGTCGGGCAGGCGGACACCTTTACCCAATCGTTCCAGCAGTAGGCGCTTGAATTCCAGTTCAGACTGGTACAGTTCGGCAACCTGCCGCACATTAAGCACAGTGAGGAACTCTTTGTGGTACTTACGGGCAAGCGCTACCTCTTTTTCGCGCAGGTCAAATTCCTGATCCATTGCTTTTTTCAGATCATCGTCCGTCATTACGAGGCTCTTCCGGCGCAGTTTCATGATCTGCCGGCGCATATCCATTTGCTCTTTGCGATACTGGCGGAGCAAGGGCATAAAGTTTTTTGCCTGCTCAGGTGTAAGTTGCAGCCGCTCCTGAATAATCGCCATACGGATTTTTTCCACTTCCTCGCGATTGGGCATGCGTTGGGCATGCGCTGCAAATGACAGCCACAGCGTGCAAGCGACAAACGCGATGTATTGTACACACTTTTTCATAGCTTCAGTAAATAAATTCGTCAAAATCTTCTTCGGTAAGGTCGTAAAGCAGTTCGTCTAAGGTCAGTTCATTATCGTCTGTTGCTATTTGCAGGCTGTAATAGTCCAGCAATTCGGCTTCGGAAATATCATTTTCCAGCAGTATCTCTTCTACCGACTGCCAAGCCAAATCTTGCGCTGCCTGAGGCGTTGTGTTGTACCAGAAGATGCCTGCAAACAATAACACAAGCATAGCAGGCAGCACATAAGCAAGGCGCAACGACTGCCAAAATACGGCTGTGGAATTTTCGGGCTTGCGCACACGACGGGCAACGCGCTGCGGCAGCGTATCAAAATAGCCTTCAGGGGGGCTGAAAGGTTGCTTATTTTTGGGTATATCCTCGAGTTTCATTGCTTAATTTTTGGTCAAATGGTCTTCAATTTTTTTAACCGCATGGTGGTAAGAGGCTTTCAACGCGCCTACGGAAGTCCCCGTAATGTCTGCAATTTCTTCGTAGCTTAGTTCGTCGTAATAACGCATATTGAAAACAAGGCGTTGCTTATCGGGCAGTGTGAGCAGGGCTTTTTGTAGTTTCAACTGGATTTCGTCGCCTGAAAGGCTGCCTTCACCGTCTAACTTACCTGCAAGCTCCTTGCGCACATCATAAATCGGTATGAGGTAGCGGCGGCGTTTCTTATCCAAAAAGTTGAGGCACTCGTTTGAGGCGATCCTGTACAGCCAAGTAAATAGTTGTGCATCGGCTCTGAATTTGTGCAGATTGTGCCACACTTTTACAAAAACCTCCTGCGTCAGGTCGTCCGCGTCGTCGTGGTCAATTACCATTTTGCGGATGTGCTGATAAATCCGCTGCTGGTATTTGCGCATCAGTTGGTCAAAAGCCCAGTTTTTAGAGGCTTCCTGACTGAATTTTTCCAGAATTTCGCGGTCGTCGCTCGCCGTTTCCATGTTTTTGGCGGGTTTAGGTTTCTGTTCGTGCCTCCGCCCGTCATTGTCCTTTATTCCGATTGTCCCGAACATACTCCAGAAGGATTCATCTCGCTGTTCATTTGCAGGTTAGAGTAGCTGATAGGCAAAAGGTTTAATGACAAGCCGCTACTTTTTAAATTTTTTGTTGCAAATTTGGTGTATGCCATCGTCGTATCTCAATTTCAGGTTTCGATTTCTCAATGCAGCAGGCAAAAGGCAGTCTGTCATTCCTCTCAACGGACGGGCAGACGGCGAAAGCGGTTTGCGGCTGACCGAGCACCCGATTCCCATCGAAGATATTATGCATGTCTATCGCCATCGCGATCAGTTAGCCGTGATATTGAAGCCTTACCTTGCGCTGCCAAAAAATTTATCCATACACGTGCTGCCCGAAACAAGTGCGCTCCTGATAGAAGTTGCCGATGGCTTCGCCTTCAACGTCAAAAGCGCAATAGACCAGCATCTCAGCCGCCTGCACATGGCAGAGGCACAGGCAAAATGGGCAGCAGAAGGAAAAGGAAAACTGTTCCGCACCATCACCTGCCCTGTTTGCGAGGCTTCTACCGACATAACCGCCATTCTGTCAGAATACATCTACTGCCGTTACTGCACAACGATGTTCAATCAGTACCAGCAGGTACTGCCTAAGTCGGAACAGTACGACATCTGCCCGCGCTGCAACTACTACGGACGCTTGCAGACCTATCCTGAAGTGCGTTTCTATTGGTGGGGCAAGCATGACAACCACTCCTCATTTACGGAAAACCACATATGCGACACCTGCGCCGGCAGAACTTACGATGAAACCATTTGGAAAAACACGCTATTTCTGATAGGTTTACCCTTTACCCTGTATCTTAAATACATGATGAGTAAGGAGCATGATCCTGTACTGGCAGAAATGGCAACAGCCAATCGCTTGGCGCAAGACGGCAACATGGTAGAAGCCGACGTACTATACTCCGCCATGCTTTTGCGCAATGACAACCACCCGGGATTGCTGTATAACTATGGACTTGCTTGGCTACAAAACGGTGAACCCAAAAAGGCATTTAACTACTTGAGCCGTGTGCTGGAAATTTGCTATAACTACGAGCCTGCCCGCGAAATGCTGGAGATTTACAAGGATACGATGATCGTAAGAAGCTAATCCATCAACTTTTTTATAAGGCTTGCCTGTGCGGGATCAATCCTGCCTTCGCGCAGCATAAAAGCAGCAATTTTGTTTATGTGAATCCGTGCAAGCGTCCCGTCTTGGGCTGCCTTTGGCAACTGTTCGCAGATAACAATGCGATCTTCGGCAATATGATGACTCAGGTTCAGGTAGCCGGGCAGCCCCAACTGGATCGAGAAGCGCAAAAAGCGTATTTCCGGATTGTTGGGCGCAGCAGCAACAGCTTTAGCGAGCAGTTCCTGTGAAAGTTTAGTCAGCCGTAACTTTTCCAATGGATTGAAAACCGCCCGCGCCTGCTGCGTATGCAAAGCGCCGTAATAAGCTATCCAGAGGGGATCATCCTGAAAAGCAAGAGCTTCCATTTGGCGCAGCATGGCAGTTGCGCTGATCTCCCCGTCGGCAACTTTGGGGTAGTCGCTGCGGATCTTTTCCCAATTCACCGAGCCGTCGGGGTTAGCTAATAATGATTTCATGGCTAAAAAAATCTCATGATTAAAACTGTCGCTCAATGCCCGCCACCGCTTGCGGATTGGCTACTTGCCGTTGTAGCCTTTTTATCCTCTTTCACCAATAACCACAAAACGGCAGAAACGGTTAATGCTGCTGTGCAAATGATGAAAATAACACCCTTATTTTCGCTATTTTCAATAATTTTACCAAAAAAACTACTCACAACCAACTGCGGCAAAACCACCGAAAGATTGAAAATACCCATGTAAAGCCCTGTCTTGGACTTATCAATTTTTTCGGTCATAATGGCAAAAGGGAGGCTAACCGTAGCCGCCCAGCCCACACCAACTACTGCCATCAACGCATAAATCGCCCAAGCGCTGTGTCCGAAAAGGAAAATGCCTGCATAGCCTGCTGCCATTACGGCGATGCTCAGCGTGTGGGTGCGCACTCTGCCAATCTTTTTGGAAAGTGGAGCTAACACAGGCGCAGGCAGCAAAAAACCGACAGTATTCAGCACAGCAAAGGCGACGGCTATGACCTGCCCCAGTACCATATCGCTCAGCCCGCCGATGCGTTCTTTCAAGAAGGCAAACATGAAAACAAACATGGTTTGCACACCCAGCCAAGTAAAGGCATGTGCCAGATAAAGCGGCAAAAGCGACTGATTTTGAGTAGTTTGTGTAGAATTAAGCCGGTTTTCTTCTGCTACCGCCACAATAGTTTTCAGTTCGCGAGGTTCTGTAATGAAAAACATCGGGACGATGGAAAACAGCAGCACCAGCACCGCGCCGGCGTAGATGAGTGTCAAATTGCCAAATACTGCCCCAATCAGATAAGCCAACACGCCAAAAGCGCCCGAAACGGTTTGCATCCATGTATAGCCTTTAGTACGGGCTTCGCCTTCGGGCGTTACGTCGGCAATGATGGAGCGCGTCGGGTTGAAACTGATGTTGATAGACAAATCCAGCAGCAGCGCAACTGCGATAGCTACCGCCAGCAGGTTGCCGATGCCGAGTGAGTCGTTGATAGTCCCGATTGCAGGCAGTGCAAGCAGCATCAGCGCCGCCAGCAAGCCGCCAACGAGGATGAAAGGTCGCCGCCTGCCGCCCCAAAACCACACATTATCGCTGATGAGACCAACGATGACCTGCCCGAAAATACCCGCCAGCGGTCCGGCAGCCCACACAAAGCCGACTTCTTCAATATTGAGCTGGTATTGCGTACTCAGCAGCCAGCTAAGCGCCGAAATCTGTACGGAAAGTGCAAAGCCCATTGCCGTTGCAGGAAGGCTCAGCAGGGCATAGAAAGGTGCGGTTAGTCGTTTTTGTGCGTTGAGCATTTGTTTGTTCGGTTTTTTACATAGGGCAAGCAGCCGAACAAATCTAACCATTTGGAAAAATAATCCAGTAAAATTACAAGAGCCATCCCAAAAATTTCAAAATGACTCTTGTAACTAATTGTTTATCGGATAAAGCCGATTTGATTATCGTTGAGTTGCTGGGGGGAGCATTAAGTAAGCCGCCAGCGTAAGTGCCAGTCCAATGAGTAATAAGAAGGCTGTAATGTAAAAAAAGTACAAACTGAAATCACTCGGTTGGTTAGCTTGTATAAAATCTGCCACACGAAATAGTAACGAAATGAAGGCTGTAACCGTGAGTATTCTGACCCAACTGATATTGTAGGTATTAAAAACGGCTATCAGAAAACCGACATGTACTATCCCCAATAAGATCATTGAGTAAAATGAAATGGGGTCGCCAGAAATATTTACATGAATCGTGAAGGCAGTATTACACAGAAGTCCCGAAACAATAGCGCCACCAACAACTTTGGAACTATTGATCGCAGCATAAGTAACTCCAATGAGTAATAGAATACCTGTTATACCTGAAAGATATAACCAAACAGGATTATCTACTATTTGATAAACAGTGATACTGCTAATAGCGAAAGCTACTAAAGTAATCAGTATGGGTAATGAAAATATCTTTTTCATTGTTACTCAGTTTAATAACTACCAGTGAAAAGGAATAAGACAATACATACCAGCGCCAATACTACATACTGAACCTACTAAACCAAAGACTACAACTCATCTCAAAACTGTCTAAGTAGTATAATCATGGCAGCCAGTTTGACAAATCCTGCAAAATTGTCTAAATGATATTCGTATCTGGTTACGCATCGTCTGAAGTTTTGTAGCCAGGCAAAAAAACGCTCTACTTTC
>NZ_JBRCHD010000004.1:0-15118 GCF_053489755.1 Rhodoflexus sp. | reverse complement strand
TGCATATACATAACGGGATAGCGACGGGCTGAATAGTCGTAATCAGGTGGCAAGCAGATGTGCAGCGTGCGCTTTCGCGCAAGGCTGGGCAGGTAAAAATCGGGCAGCGTGATGATTTGGCTCATAAGAATTGTTGAAAGTAGCTCGTATCCCCACGAGCTACGGCGAAGGATTTTACCGCAAAGTTCCCTTTAAACCTTTCGCAGCGTAGTTTGCCTGATTTCATCTACGTTTTTGCAGCCTGCCAGCCCCATGTTGAGTTCAAAGTCGGCGAGGAGATGTTGCAGCACTTCGCGGACTCCTGCCTCGCCGCCAACTGCCAGCCCGAAAGCATAAGGTCTGCCAATGCCGACGGCGGCTGCGCCCAATGCAAGCGCTTTGAATGCATCTGCACCTGAGCGGATGCCGCTATCCATCAGTACCGGGATTTTCCCGCCGACTGCCTGCACCACATCGGGCAGGGCATCAATCGCGCCGACGGCGCCGTCCACCTGTCTGCCGCCGTGGTTGGAAACCATGATGCCGTCTATGCCTTCATCTACGGCGCGGCGGGCATCTTCGGGGTGCAAAATTCCTTTCAGCACAATCGGCAGGCGCGTATGTTCGCGCAGTAATCGCAGATTTTCCCAAGTTAGCGAGGGGCGCGAATAGATATTGACAAACAGTCGCACGGCAGCGCGTGGCAGCGGCGAGAGCATATTTGCCAGCGGATTGCCCGGAAAGGCATTTGCCATTTTCCACAAGCCTGCAATTGCCTGCAAAGTGGGCTTGGGCTTGGTTTCTAGCGCCTGCGGCTGGTTGAGTTGCTCCTGCACCAGTCGCATAAAAACGGGGTCGGAAGTGTATTGGGCTATGCCCTTGCCTTCCATAAATGGCAGATAGCCCAAATTCAAGTCGCGGGGTCGCCAGCCGAGCATGGTCGTATCAAGCGTTACAACAATGGCATCGCAGCCGCTTCGTTCAGCGCGCCGCACGAGGCTCGCCACCAGTTCATCGGACTTGCTCCAATACAGTTGAAACCAGCGCGGGCTATTGCCCATCGCAGCAGCAGCCTGTTCCATCGGCACAGATGCCTGATTGGAAAAAATAAAGGGAATATTAAAAGCGGCCGCCGCTTGTGCTACTGCCACATCTGCCTCGCGATGCACCATTTCCAATACGCCTATTGGACTAAGCACAAACGGCGAAGGCAATTTTTTGCCGAAAAGAGTAACGCTCGTATCGCGTTGCTCCACATTGCGCAGCATATGCGGCACAATCTGCCAGCGGTCAAAGCCACGGCGGTTGGCTTCCATCGTTTTTTCCAGCCCTGCACCTCCGGCAATGTAGGCAAAAGCCTTTTCCGACATGGCTTTCTTTCCTGTCTGGTAAAGTTCGTTCCATTGCGCGGGAATCATTGGGCGCTGCCCTGCAAAGCCTTTTACATAGATGGTGCGCTGCCAGCTAAGAGCGGAAAAAGGAGATTCAAGCATAAAAAAGGATCTGTAATTGGGCAATCAAATTATGGAATGTGCGGCAACTCTGCAACCTTATTGGCGAATCGGCGCAGGGAATGCGTATTTTCTTGCAAATCAGTACACTGTTCCCTTATCTTTGCGAACTTTCAAGATTACCAAACCTAATTTACATAACGAAACCTAATCTACATGGAAAATTTAATTTACGCATTACCGGCATTAGGGGCAGTAGGTCTCCTCTATGTGTTTATCCGCTCGGCGTGGGTAAATAAACAGGATGCCGGCACACCCAAAATGGAAGCAATTGCAGCCCGTATTGCCGAAGGAGCAATGGCATTCCTCAAAGCCGAATACCGCATACTGGCGGTCTTTGTAGTGGCAGTAGCTATCCTGTTGGGGGTTTCTGCCAACGACCAGACATCATCGCCGTTAGTAGCTATTTCGTTCATAATTGGCGCTTTTTCTTCTGCGCTGGCAGGCTTTATCGGCATGCGCGTAGCTACTAAAGCCAACGTGCGCACGACTGCCGCTGCCCGCACAAGCTTAGGCAAAGCGCTGGAAGTTGCTTTTGCTGGCGGATCTGTAATGGGCATGGGCGTAGTTGGTCTGGGTGTGATTGGTTTAAGCGTGCTTTTCATTGTTTACAGCAACATGTTTGGCGCTGACACTGCCGAAAATGTTACCCGCGTCATTACTGTGATGACCGGATTTTCTTTCGGCGCTTCGTCTATCGCGCTGTTTGCTCGCGTAGGCGGCGGTATCTACACCAAAGCTGCCGACGTAGGCGCTGACTTGGTAGGTAAAGTAGAAGCAGGCATCCCCGAAGACCACCCGCTGAACCCTGCCACTATTGCCGATAACGTAGGTGATAACGTAGGAGACGTAGCCGGTATGGGCGCTGACCTTTTTGAAAGCTATGTAGGCTCTATCATCGGTACAATGGTACTCGGCGCTGCCTTTATGAATGCTGAATTTATCGGCTTAGACCAGAATTTCAACGGTCTGTCTGCTGTTTTGCTGCCGCTGATGCTGGCAGGCGTAGGCATTTTGGTATCTATCATCGGCACTTTTTTCGTGAAAGTAAAGGAAGGCGGCAACCCACAAAAAGCCTTGAATATCGGTGAATTCGGTTCCTCTGGTATCATGGTGGTATTGTCTTACTTCATCATCACCGCCGTTCTTCCTGAAAAGTGGGTATTCAACGATCCTCTGTACGGCGTACAGCGAGACATGAGCGCGATGGGTATTTTCATTGCAACCGTAGTTGGTCTGATTGGCGGCGTACTGGTGGGCATCATTACTGAATACTACACAGGCATGGGCAAAAAGCCTGTGCTGTCTATCGTTCGTCAGTCATCCACAGGCGCAGCGACAAATATTATTGCAGGTTTAGGCGTAGGTATGATGAGTACTGCGCTGCCTGTGCTGATTATTGCAGTTTCTATTGTGTTGGCTTTCAACTTTGGCGGCTTGTACGGCATTGCGATTGCGGCGGTAGGCATGCTTTCTAACTTGGGAATCCAGTTAGCGGTAGATGCTTACGGGCCTATTTCCGATAACGCGGGCGGCATCGCCGAAATGAGCGAACTGCCTAAGGACGTGCGCGTGCGTACCGATAAATTAGATGCCGTAGGTAACACTACTGCTGCCATCGGCAAGGGCTTTGCAATTGCCTCTGCTGCCCTGACCGCGCTGGCGTTGTTTGGTGCTTATATGACTTCGGCCAAACTGCCTTCGATTGATATTTCCAAGGCCAACGTAATGGCTGGTTTGCTCATTGGCGGCATGTTGCCTTTCGTATTCTCTGCATTGGCAATGGGTGCGGTAGGTCGCGCAGCCATGTCAATGATTGAAGAAGTGCGCCGCCAGTTCAAAGACATCCCCGAACTGAGAAAAGCATTGGAGGTTATGCGTCGCAATGGCGATAAAGACCAGAAAGAGTGGAGCGCCGCCGATGTGAAAACCTTCCATGAGGCAGACGGCAAAGCGCAATATGGCAAGTGCGTAGAGATTTCTACACAAGCTGCTATCCGCGAGATGGTGCTGCCCGGCTTGCTGGCTGTTGCTGTTCCTGTGGCTATTGGTCTGATGCCGGGCATGGGCAAAGAAGCCCTCGGCGGTCTGCTGGCAGGTGTAACTGTTTCAGGCGTACTGATGGCTATTTTCCAATCTAACGCCGGTGGTGCGTGGGACAATGCCAAGAAGAGCTTTGAAGAAGGCGTAGAAATCAACGGTCAGATCTATTACAAAAAGTCAGATCCACACAAAGCAGCCGTAGTAGGCGACACCGTAGGCGATCCGTTCAAAGATACTTCCGGCCCTTCGCTGAACATCCTGCTAAAACTAATTTCTATCGTAGCGCTGGTATTGGCTCCGTTCATCGTATAAGCCACTCGCGAAGCCATTCAGTAATAGTCAAAGCCACCTCGTTTGGGGTGGCTTTTGTGTTGGTAGTCAGGATGATGTAATATCATTATGAATTGCATGATGGGTAAATCGAGGCTGTCCAAAAAGTAACACAGACTTTAGTCTGTCATTTGTTAGTTGCTTGATAATCAAATAGCTACAGACTGAAGTCTGTGCTACATTCGTCCTTTTTGGACAGCCTCTCAATATCGGTATAATTGCCATCTTCCTCCATTACCGAGCAGAAAAAAGAGGGTAGAGATGATTTTAATGCTATCAATAATGATCCTTACGGCATAAAATCTACGCATCATATGATTTATTTTACTATTATATATTTTTATTGACAAATCATCTCAGTTATAACAGATGTAAATTTTTGCATGCAACCGCAGAACGTTGAACTCTAAACAGCTACTTAGAAACTCGTGGATCGAATCATCAGCGTTCCAAAGTTAACTACCCGCCACTAACAGGCGGAATCAGTGCGATTTCATCATGGGGACGAATAACGTAATCGGGTGGCGCATATTCGCCATTAACAGCTACCGCCACCGAGCGGCGCGCCCCCATTAGGGGATAGGCATCTTTGAGTGCAGCCAGCAAATCGGCAACAGTATAGTGTTCCTGCGCGATTTTCCATTCCAGCACGGCGGCATTTAATTCTTCGCGCAAGATTCCAAACAAAAGGATCGATATTTTCATGGGATACAAAAGTACGATTTGCGACAGTAAAAAAAACGGACGAAAAATTTGCTTCGTATTTCTTCTTATTTCTATATTTGGTTTACGAATCGGCCATCGCTTAATTCTACTTTTTTAGCTTACATCATATCCCTAAACTTTTTCTTATGAGCAAATGGCTCTATGTACTCATGTTTTACATAATTGGATGTGCATTTTCTATTGTTGCTTATGCACAGGGCGATGCCCAAAAAGGCATTGATCATTCTTACAAACCACTAACTTTGAAATTAGATGACAGCGGCAATAAGTATGTCCGCTTCATCATCTGGCACCACTTTTGGCTCAGCCGTACAGAGAACAATCCGGGCACACGCTCCTACACGGGCGATGAGGTGTCGCATTCGGTTGATTTTGGGGTGCGTCGCTCGCGTTTCCTTGCTTATGCACAGATTTCGCCCCGCTTTTTGGTGATGACTCATTTCGGGATTAACAACCAGAACTTTGCTTCGGGTGGCGCTCCTGGTACAGATGCAACCAATCAGGTTATCTCGGGCAATAAAAAGCCGCAGTTATTTTTTCACGACATCTGGACAGAATATGCTATTGCCGATCAGAAACTGTACATAGGTACGGGTTTACATTACTGGAACGGTATTTCCCGCATGAGCAGTCACAGTACGCTCAATTTTATGACGATGGATGCGCCGATTTTCAACTGGCCACTGATCGAAAACACCGATCAGTTTGCCCGCCAATACGGTGTTTATGCCAAGGGGCAACTCGGCAAATTTGATTATCGCGTAGCTGTCAACAAACCTTTCCTTTTTGACCGCCCACCACTGGAAAATCGCGCTTTCGGAACAGCGACCGAAAAGGCAGCCTTTACGGGCTACTTCAACTATATGTTCAAAGACAGCGAATCCAATAAACTGCCGTTTTTTGTGGGTAGCTATCTGGGGACAAAAACAGTTTTCAACATTGGTGCAGGCTTTTATTACCATCCCGAGTCCACTGCCAGCCTGCAAAATGGCATAAAAACAAAGCACAACACAGCACTTTTTGGGGCAGATATTTTCTATGATAGTCCGATTAACGGCGGTAAGAATTTCCTGTCGCTCTATTCGGTGTTCTACAACTACGATTTTGGTCCCAACTACATCCGCAATATCGGCATTTTGAACCCCAGTGCCAGTTTTGATCCGACAAAGGTATCCTTCAACGGAGCCGGCAATGCACAACCTACAATAGGCACAGGGCAAATCTGGTACACACAGTTAGGATTTGGCTTTCCAAAAATGAAAAATGGGACGCAACTGATGCCTTACATCACACATACATGGAAAAACTTCGAGTTTTTGAATCAGCCATCGCACCAGTACGACTTAGGAATGCAATGGTTTATTAACCAACATTTTGCTAAAATATCGCTGCAATATAGCGCCCGCCCGGTCTATGACCAGAACCGCAACAAGTTGAATAAACTCTACGGCGAATGGATTTTACAAACGCACATTTTTCTTTAATCTAACAACTTAAAACTTCTTGCTAAATGAAAACTGTTACCTCAGAAGAAACCGTGCGCCTGCGCGAGTATTGGCGGCGCAATCTCATCATTCTTGCCATTTTGCTTAGTATTTGGCTAATAACTTCTTGCTTTTTAAGCATTTTCTTTGTCAAAGAATTAAATGCCTTTCGTATAGGCGGCTTTAAATTAGGTTTTTGGCTCGCTCAACAAGGTTCTATTTATATTTTCCTGCTGCTTATTGTTATATATGTGCGTCAAATGAACAATTTGGACAAAGAATTTGACGTAGATGAAAAATAAAACAACCATCAACCTTTAAATGAAAACAAAATAATGGACGTTCAAATCTGGACTTATATCATAGTAGGGCTTAGCTTTGCGCTTTACATCAGCATTGCCCTCTGGTCTCGCGCCGCTTCTACTAAAGAGTTTTATGTAGCGGGCGGTGGAGTTTCGCCAATTGCCAACGGCATGGCAACAGCAGCAGACTGGATGTCGGCAGCTTCTTTTATCTCTATGGCAGGGATTATTTCCTTTGCAGGCTACGACGGCTCGGTATATCTTATGGGCTGGACGGGCGGCTATGTGCTGCTTGCGCTGCTGCTTGCGCCTTACTTGCGCAAATTCGGCAAGTTTACCGTTCCTGATTTTATCGGCGAGCGCTATTATTCCAATGTAGCGCGGACGGTAGCCGTAATCTGTGCACTGTTCGTTTCCTTCACCTACGTGGCCGGGCAAATGCGTGGCGTAGGTATTGTGTTCTCCCGCTTTCTGGAAGTGGACATCAATACAGGCGTAATTATCGGGATGTTTATCGTACTCTTCTACGCCGTACTGGGCGGTATGAAAGGCATTACCTACACGCAGGTAGCGCAGTATGTCATCCTGATTTTTGCCTACATGGTTCCGGCAATCTTTATTTCCATCCAACTCACGGGCAATCCGATTCCGCAACTGGGCTTTGGCGGGACGCTGGTAGATGAACCCGGCACTTATTTGCTGGATAAATTAGACGGCTTGAGCCGTGAATTAGGCTTTACCCAATATACAGATGGTTCTAAGTCACTCATAGATGTATTTGCTATCACCTTTGCACTGATGGTAGGTACTGCCGGTTTGCCACACGTAATTGTACGCTTTTTTACTGTGCCTAAGGTACGCGATGCACGCTCTTCGGCGGGCTATGCACTGCTCTTCATTGCAGTTTTATACACTACTGCGCCTGCTATTGCAGCCTTTGCCCGTACTAACCTGATTCAGACAGTAAGCAACCAGCCATACAGCAGTATGCCCGACTGGTTCAAAAAATGGGAGACTACCGAACTGATTGCTTTCAACGACAAAAACAGCGATGGACTGATCCAGTACGTAGCCGATAAGGAAAAAAATGAGTTGAAAATAGACAACGATATCATCGTACTGGCCAATCCTGAAATTGCCAAATTGCCCAACTGGGTGATTGCACTGGTGGCTGCGGGCGGTCTGGCAGCGGCGCTTTCTACAGCAGCTGGTCTGTTACTCGTGATTTCTGCCGCCATTTCACACGACCTGCTCAAAAAGCAGTTGGTGCCCAAAATCACTGAAAAGCAGGAGTTGCTCGCAGCCCGTACCGCATCCGTATTTGCAGTAGTGGTAGCAGGTTATTTCGGTATCAAGCCGCCCGGATTTGTGGCCGCAGTAGTGGCGCTGGCTTTTGGACTTGCAGCGGCCTCATTCTTTCCTGCCATTGTTCTTGGCATTTTCTACAAACGCATGAACAAAGAAGGCGCAGTAGCAGGCATGATTAGCGGTCTTTTGCTGATGATTTACTACATACTGGCTTTCAAATTCAATGCTTTTGGCGAAACTACACCGCAGGATTGGTGGTTTGGTATTTCTCCCGAAGGTTTTGGGACAGTAGCCATGTGTTTCAACTTTGCCGTTTCTCTTATAGTCAGTGCATTTACGCCGCCGCCGCCGGTTCGCGTACAGCACCTGACCGAAAGTATTCGTTATCCGAAAGGGGCATCAAAAGCCGTAGCTCATCATTAGTAAGTAGTAACAAAGAGGCTGTCCAGAAAAGCTGCATGTAGCACAGACTTTAATCTGTAGTCGTCTGATTATCAAGTACTTCAACGATCGCAGACTAAAGTCTATGTTACTTTTTGGACAGCCTCTTTTACAGGTTTTTAGAACTAATCAAACGCCTTGCTTTGAATTATTAGCCTAAATTTGTGTGCGATAAAGCGTTACTTTTTTAGCCAGTCGCCGATACCGTAAGGATCTGCTAATGGGGCAGAAACGTGTTCGTGCTTAATTTGCCATTCTCCTGTTTCGCTTTGGCGCATCACAAAGGTTGCCCGAAACTTTACCGTAAAATCGCGCTCGCGGACATTGACCGTCAGCACGATGATGCCCCCGATCCATGCCATTGTACCCTCTGTTTCGCAGAAAGGACCTTCTACCCACTCGATAGATTTGAGCGTCAGCGGCGAGTGGCAGAAATCGTCCCAGCCTTTGGCTATTTTTTCATAGCCTAACGTTGTATAGCGCGGGCCTTCCAGAATTACATAGGTTTCTTCCGAAGGAACATAGGAGGCACAAATGTCTGCAACGCGCTTGTCTATAATTGCCTGAAAAAAATTATGATTGGCTGCTAAAACGGGATTCATGCTCGCAAGAGATTAATTTTACAGCAATTTACATTAAACCTTCAATCAAAAATTACTATGCAAACGAAAACAATCAAAGGGTTTGTACTATTGCTGCTCTTTGTCCTCACTTTAGGCAGTTGCCAGAAGTGGAAAAGCAGCAGCAACACAGCCAAAGGCGGGATCATCGGTGCAGGTGCAGGTGCAGTAATAGGTGGGGCAATCGGTAGCCGATCTAACAACACAGCGGCAGGAGCGATTATCGGCGGTGCAGTAGGTGGCGCAACAGGAGCGATTATCGGCAGGTACATGGACAAGCAAAAACGCGAATTGGACGAGCAACTGGAACGCGAAAACAGAAATCGCCCACCTGAGGAGCAGGTGCGCGTAGAACGTGTAGGCGAAGGTATTCAGATTACGATGGGCAACGGTATTCTATTTGACTTCAACAGCTCAACATTGCGTCCTGCCGCGCGTCAGAACCTTAAGATAATGTCAGAAACCTTTAAGAAATATGCTGATACCAATATCCTTATTACCGGACATACGGATAATATAGGTTCTGATGAGGTGAACAATCGCATCTCTCGCCAGCGAGCAGAGGCTGTAGCCGATTATCTGGTATCGCTCGGCATTGACCGCAGCAGGCTGATGACCAGAGGGCTTGGTAAAACAGAGCCTATTGCCGACAACAGCACACCTGCGGGGCGTCAAGAAAACCGCCGCGTTGAAATGGCGATTTATGCCAATGAAAAACTCAAAAAAGATGCGGAAGCAGGCAGAGTAAGGGAATAAATTCCGATTAGTCCAAATATTTTATTACCTTGCCTTCAAATTTTAATTGCAATACAATGTCAAAAACACAAGCACAAACAGGCGATCGTGTAGCCGTACATTACACGGGACGATTTTTAGACGGGCAGGTATTTGACACATCTCTGGCGCGTAACGAGCCGCTTGAGTTTGTGATTGGTGCCGGCCAAATGATCAAAGGATTTGATGAGGCTGTTTTAGGTATGATGCTCAACGAACAAAAAACAGTTACACTTGCACCCGAAGACGCTTATGGTATGCGCAATGAGCAATATATCATTAGCGTTCCTGTATCGCAACTGCCCGAAGACCTAAATCCAAAAATTGGAGATGAACTGATACTACGCCTGCAAGACGGCAACAACTTCCCTGTTATTGTTGCTGACCTCACCGAGGAGAACATTACGCTCGATGGCAACCACCCAATGGCGGGTAAAACGCTGGTTTTTGACATTCAATTGCTCGAAATTACATAAGTTATGCCGCCTTTGTGCAGCATTATTACCGTAACGTTCAACGCCGCCGCGCCGCTTCGCAAAACGATGGACAGCGTGGCGGCATTAACTTTTACCGATTTTGAGTGGTGGGTGATTGATGGGGCTTCGCAAGATGAAACGCTCAGTTTGCTGGAAGATTTCGCCGCCCGATACCCTCACATCCGCCTGCAATGGGTTTCTGAAAAGGACAAAGGCATCTACGATGCCATGAACAAAGGTATCGCTAGGGCGCAGGGGGAGTGGGTCTGTCTAATGAATGCAGGCGATATTTTCCACACACCACAGGTTTTGTCAGAAATTTTTGCTGATGGCAGCCCTGCCGCTGATGTTATTTACGGAAACTATCACATTTTATACCCCAACGGTTTTGCTAAGGTGAAGATTACGCCCCCTGAGCCTCCGCCGCTATGGCAGGGCATGATTGTCAATCACCAGAGTTTGCTGATAAAAACCGAGTGGGCACGCCGCTTTCCTTATCGCCTCGACTCTATCGCTGCCGATTACATACAACTTGCACAAATGATGACGCAAGGCGCTGTTTTTCAGCACATTAATATTTTTATTGCCGATTATCAGGACGGCGGACAAAGCTCGCAGCGCAAAGAGCGTTACCTGACCGACTGCCGCCATGCGGCGCTGCAATTATTTCCCGAAAAAGCGGCCGCAATAGAAAGGCATTTTGCAGGACTGTTCGCCAATCATCGCCGCGATGAGCAACTCAAAAAATGGCTGCCCGAAAGTTGGTTTTATGGTTTGATGCGGTTGAAAAACAAAATTCTGTAGCTACCAATCAATTTCTGATAAATTTCGACTGCGCAAGTACTCATTAGCTTTGCTGAAATGGCGGCAACCAAACCAGCCTTTATCGGCTGCAAAGGGCGAAGGATGCGCTGCAGTAAGTACCAGATGGCGCGTTTTGTCAATAAACTTGCCTTTTTCCTGGGCGTATTTTCCCCAAAGCATAAATACCAGCCCTTCTTTTTGTTCGGCTAACAGATGTACAACTGCATCGGTAAAGGTTTCCCAGCCTTTTTTCTGATGCGAACCCGGCGTATTGGCGCGGACGGTCAGCGTTGCATTGAGCAGCAGCACCCCCTGCGATGCCCAGCGCTCCAGATTGCCCGTCTGAGGTATCGGTTTACCTAAATCTGCTTGAATTTCTTTGAAAATATTGACTAATGAGGGCGGTATGGCAACATGATCGGCTACAGAAAAGCACAACCCGTTGGCTTGTCCTTCGCCGTGGTAAGGATCTTGCCCCAGAATGACGACTTTTGTATCATCAAACGAACATTTGTCGAAAGCATTAAAAATGAGCTTGCCGGGCGGATAAACTTTCTGTGTCCGGTACTCATTTCTGACAAACTCCACCAATTGCCTGAAATAGGGCTTTTCAAATTCAGCAGCCAGTAGTTTTTTCCACGAAGGGGCAATTTTTACTTCCATACAAGTGAGCCGATGTGATCTGTTTGACCTGTCTATAGTGGCTGCCCGATATGCGGCAGCAAAGAGTTTAGGCGATGAGTCCTTTGCTGCGCCATTCAGCAATTTGTGCCTCGGAGTAGCCTAGCGATTGCAACAGTTCTGCCGTGTGCTCACCGATGGCAGGTGGATTGTTACGTAACTCGAAGTGTGTATCGCCATATTCAATCGGCAGGTTGGGCAGTTTTGCTACCGTTCCATCAGGCAGCGTAGTTTTCAGCAGGCTATTGCCATAGTTCAGATGCGGGTCGTCAAATAAATCTTCGGGGCGGGCAATAGGCGCAAAGGGAATCTCAGCAGCCTCGCAGCGGCTGATGATGTCGGATTTGGTAAGTCCTGCCATCATTTGCTCTATGGCAGGCAGCAACCACTCGCGCTCATCAATGCGTCCGTTGTTGGTTTGCAGGCGCGGGTCGGTCGCCCAGTCCTCCCTGCCAAAAGCGCGGCAGAACTTTTCCCAGTGCTTATCGCTGATGATGCCTATAAAAACCTGTTCATTATCAGCGGTTTGGAAAGTCCGATACACCGACCATGCGCTTATGCGAGCGGGCATTGGCGGCACGGGTACTTTGGTAATTGCACCATAAGCCATGTGTTGTCCCATGAGGAAGGCAGTTGTTTCAAAAAGCGCGCCCTTGACAAATTTGCCTTTGCCTGTGCGTTCGCGTTCGTACAAGGCTGTCAGGATGCCGATGAGACCAAACATACCACCTGTAATGTCAATCACAGAGGTTCCGGCACGAAGCGGCATTCCGGGAGGGCCGGTCATGTAGGCCAATCCGCCCATCATCTGTACTACCTCGTCCATAGCATGTCGTTTTTCGTAGGGCCCGCTCAAAAAGCCTTTGAGCGAACAGTAAATCAAACGCTCATTGTGTTGGCGCATGGCCTCGTAGCCGTAGCCCAGCCTGTCCATCGTCCCCGGCCCGAAGTTTTCGAGCACAATATCTGCGCTTAGCAGCATTTTGTAGATCACTTCCTTGCCTGCTGCCGATTTGAGATCTATAGCAAGGCTCTTTTTATTACGGCTATAATAGGGGAAATAACCCGTACCAAAGCCTTTCAGGCGGCGGGTTGCATCGCCTTCAGGCGGCTCTATGTGGATCACCTCCGCGCCCATGTCGGCCAGCAGCAGCCCGCAGACAGGCCCCATAACAGCATGAGTAAATTCGAGTACTTTTAGTCCTTGCAGTGGTAGCATAGTTAGGTGGTTAATAGGAATGACAGTACGCGAGTTAAAAATACACGCGCTAAAGCGTATGTTACAAATCAAAGGTAATCCAAAAAACTCAAAAGCGACTTACATAACCAAAGTGGATTTTGGATTGTTCCAACGAGAAAGTCTGCTGAAGTCGTGCAGCGCTGCCCATCGCATAGGTAAGAGAAAAAATACCTCCCTTAGTGCCTACGTTGATGCCAAAGCCTGCTCCCACCGGCTTATCGGCGAAGGATTGCTTAGTAGTGCGCCCTGCCAGCCTGCCATAGTCGCCAAAAGCAAACAGGAACGAACTTTCTTCGAAATACAAACGATATTCTGCCGTACCGATCAGGTAGCGCGACGCAAAAAAGTCATTTTCATTAAACCCGCGCAGCGTTTGCAAGCCACCGATCCGAAAAAGCTCGTTCAAGAACAGGGACTGCCCCAGCATGAGGCCGCCGTTGGCGCGCAACATCAGTGCAGTTTGCTTGCCCGTAGCGATGAAGTGCGCTATTTGCAGCGAGGCAAAACCTTGCGGGCTGCGCTCGGCTGCTGTTTTGTTGCCTGCACCAGCCTCCCAGCTGATGCTCCAACCTCGTTGCGGGCGCAGCGGATTGTCTAAGCGACTGAACCGGTAGTTGATGCCGTAGGAAAGGAAGCGCGTATTAGCGAGTCCGCGCTCGGCGCTTCGGCGCGAACTATCCGTTAGTACAGAAGTCTGATTACGCACAAAAAATCCGATTTGACCCGCCGGTAGCTCTCCAAATAGCAGCGGATAGGATAATTGCACCTGCCATTGCAGGTTGAAAAACGTAGTGTCTTCCTTGAGAAAATTGACCTGAAAACCTCCATTGAGCCGTGTGCGCAATAATAGCGGGTGTTCGTAGCTCATCCTGAGCGATTGGGTCGCTGCCCGCATCCGCTGCCACTCGGCCACTAGCGATTTACCGCCATTGAATAGGTTGCCTAACTGCAAATTGGCAATTCCTGTAAGTAATAGGCTGCCCTGCCGCTCCTGATTGGGAAGTACGCCAACAATACCATCGAAGCGGTTGATCTGCACCGGCTCCAGATGCAACACCAAATGCGCACGATCGAACCTGAAAAGTACGTCGGGCGCTTGCAGTAATTTGAGAAAAGGCAGTGTTTTGAGCACCTCAGTCGCCTGCCGAACCATTGCTTGGCTGAACAACTGCCCCGGATAAATGCCAAGCATGGTTTGCAGCAAAACAGGCTTGATACCACCCTGACCGATAATGATCAGTGTATCAAAGCGGATGAGCGTACCAGAGCGATAGCTGATTGTACCTTCTATCAACTGTTCGTTGCTGCGCAAATCGGTAAGCCCAATTTCAGCAAAAGGATAGCCGTTGTTTTCTGCATAGCTCAATACCTTGTTTTGTATCGTTTGCCAGTCGGCGATAGTAGTAAGCCCCTTAGCACTGATGTAGCGATTTGCCCCTGCAGTTTGCAATAGCTTAGCAGTTGCACTGTCATAGCGCACCTGTAAAGGTAGTTTTGCAGTAAGAAGCTGTGCTTGCAATAACGGGGAAAGGAAAAACAGCAGGATGTATGTTATTGTATGTAGGTGGCAGTTCGTGGGGACGCGAACTGCGAAAGGGATACGAACTAAGGCGGGGAGTAAGTTACTGATTTTTAGATAATAGAATAAGCTTAAATATCTCAACATTAATGGCACGCATACGCAGAAAAGGAATACTTTGAAGAATGTTGAAATGTTTATCTTGGGGCTACAATAAAGTTTGTATTGCTTTTAGACCTTAGGTTTAGGTCTGGTTCTTTTAGGCACAAAATTGTTAAATGATACTAAAATTGAACAGCGGCACAAAGCCCAACAGGGCGACTTGGCTTTGCACTTTTCTCTGCCTGACGCAAAACTCGTATTATGCGGTCGGCTTTCTATTGCTGTCAGTGCTTCGTTGTCAATTACAGCAATTTGTCCCTGCTTGAATTGGCGGACATTTTACTGTCCCGTAGCTACAATAAACGCAACAGTCGCCCTGTTTTGGCTTTAAAACTTTCTTACAGTTTTCACACTCGTAAAAATATTGGCAAGCATCTGTCGGCATTCTTTCTTTTTTTTTGTATGCACAGTCGGGGCAAGTGATTGTTGATTGCAGTATTATGTTCATTTTATTTCTTTCTTGTCGGTTACTGAATAGCCTGTCTTTGCAATGGCTTTTTCTATTTCTTGAATGTCGGTTTTGGTCTTGTCAAACTCCACAATTGCGTTTCCATTTTCATATGAAACTGTTGTGTTAATTATTCCTGTCAGTTTATTCACTTCGTGGTTTACGTGTTCTTCGCAACCTGAACAAGTCATTCCTTTAATTGTAAATTCAGCTGTCTGAATGTTTGCTTGTTCGGTTACAATTAATTGTTTCTCTGTCTTAGGGAAAAAG
>NZ_JBRCHD010000003.1:0-16615 GCF_053489755.1 Rhodoflexus sp. | reverse complement strand
GACTTACCAAAGCGACGCGGACGGGAAAGGAAGTAATATTTCCCCTGATCTATCAAGCGGAAAATATGCGGCGTTTTGTCAATATAGACATAGCCGCCTCTGCGCAATTCGCCAAAATCTTGTATGCCGATGGGATATTTCTGAATCATAAGCGAAAATTACATAAAAAAGCAAAAGCCTCCACACAATTTTGTACAGAGGCTTTGCTTTCAGTAGATTCACAATGCTTAGGCTTTTTGGCTTAGCAAAGCATCTACCTGCGCCTTGAAATAAGCAACAAACTCACCAATAGGCATACTGCCAAGGTCGCCGTCGCCTTTTCTGCGCACAGATACAGCACGTTCCTGTTGTTCCTTTTCGCCTACAATCAACATAAACGGCACTTTTTTTACCTCTGCATCGCGTATCTTTCTGCCGATTTTTTCGTCGCGCTCATCCAAATAGCCAGCAATATCATGCTCTTGTAGCAGGTTAAAGAGTTCCTGTGCATATTCCTGATACTTCTCGGAAATTGGTAGCACAGCTACTTGGTCGGGCGAAAGCCAAAGCGGGAAATTCCCGGCGCAGTGTTCGGTCAGAACTGCCACAAAGCGCTCCATCGAACCAAACGGCGCGCGGTGGATCATCACAGGGCGATGACGCTGGTTATCAGCACCAATATACTCCAACTCAAAGCGATTGGGCAGGTTGTAGTCTACCTGAATAGTACCCAGTTGCCACTTACGCCCTAGTGCATCTTTCACCATGAAGTCTAACTTGGGTCCATAGAAAGCAGCCTCGCCGTACTCTACAACGGTCTTCATACCTTTTTCGGCAGTAGCCTCAATGATCGCCTGCTCTGCTTTTTCCCAAAGCTCGTCTTCGCCAATATATTTGCTGCGGTCTTCTTTATCGCGCAGCGATACCTGAGCAACATACTCTTTGAAACCTAATACCGAAAATACATACAGCACGAGGTCAATTACTTTTTTAAATTCTTCTTTTACTTGATCAGGGCGACAGAAAATATGTGCATCATCCTGTGTAAAGCCGCGCACGCGAGTCAGCCCATGTAGCTCACCGCTTTGCTCGTAGCGATAAACCGTGCCGAACTCTGCTAAGCGCAAAGGCAGATCGCGGTAAGAACGCGGTTTTGCTTTGTAAATTTCGCAATGGTGCGGACAGTTCATTGGCTTGAGCAAAAATTCCTCGTCTTGGTCGGGCGTATGAATCGGCTGGAATGAATCTTTGCCATACTTGGCATAGTGTCCGGAAGTTACATAGAGTTGCTTGCTGCCGATATGTGGAGTAACCACCTGCTGATAGCCGGATCTTAACTGTGTTTTTTTGAGAAATTGCTCTAGGCGATCGCGAAGGATAGCGCCCTTAGGCAACCACAGCGGTAGCCCCTGCCCTACTCTTTCGGAGAAGGTGAACAATTCCAATTCCTTGCCTAACTTGCGGTGGTCGCGCTTTTTGGCTTCCTCCAGCAAGGTCAAATAATCTTTCAGCTCCTTATCTTTAGGAAATGTAATGCCGTAAATACGGGTAAGCATTTTATTTTTCTCATTGCCCCGCCAGTATGCGCCTGCCGTGTTCAACAACTTAACAGCTTTGATAAATCCTGTATCAGGAATATGTGGGCCACGACACAGATCGGTAAAATTTCCCTGTTGGTAGAAGGTAATCTCGCCATCGTTGAGTCCTTCTATCAATTCCAACTTGTAAGGATCACCCTTCTCAGTGAAGTACGCAATTGCATCTGCTTTACTTACTTCTAAGCGTTTAAAAGGATTTTTTTGCCTTGCCAGCTCCAGTATTTTCGCTTCTATTTTCTCAAAAGCATCTTGCGTGAAGGTGTGCCCGTTGAAGTCAATGTCGTAGTAAAACCCATTCTCAATGGCAGGGCCAATGCCTAATTTGATACCGGGATAAAGTGCTTCGAGTGCCTCTGCCATTAAGTGAGCAGACGAATGCCAGAAAGTTGCTTTGCCTTCAGCATCGTTCCATGTGAGCAGTTGCAAGGTTGCATCGTGCATAATCGGACGCGAGACATCTTGCACCTCGCCATTAACTTTGGCTGCCAGCACATTACGCGCCAGTCCCTCGCTGATACTCAGCGCAATGTCCATTGCGGAGGTTCCTCGGGCAAACTCACGAATGTTGCCATCAGGAAAAGTAATTTTGATATTCATGTCGGACGAAAATTAAAAAGCGCTTGCGTACAACTGCAAGCGCGTCGGATCAATTATTGAGCTACACTACTGAGGAAAAAATTTATCGCGGATAGCGCTGATGCGTTCCTGTGTTTTACCTGTTTTGTCGTCTTCGTACTTGTTTGCCAACTGCAACGCAGGGCCGCCTACCTCACCGTAAATACGTGTATCATCGGCGTTTACAGGCACTAACTCGGCGCGATTATGATTATTGATACCACATGAAGTTGTACCTAACAAAATAAAAGCAAATAATGCAAAGCGAAGGTTCTTCATCGTTTTGTAAATCAGTTATGTAATTTAAAATGATTGAGCTTGGATAGACGGAAGCCCTGTATTTGCCATGTTGGTAGTTGCGCGGCTTAGGAGCATTCCGCCTTCATTGTAGAGTTCTGCAACGGCATTCACAATCGTTTTACCTGCACGGATCACCTTAGAACGGGCAATTACTTTATCACCAATGCGAGCAGGTGCAAGGAAATCAACAGACAGATTAACCGATACATATAGGTTTTCGAGTCCGTAAAGCGCGACGGTCATGCCAACAATATCATCGAGAATAGCTGAATGAATACCACCGTGCAACATCCCCGCAGGATTTGTCATCTCTTTGCGAACAACAAACTCTGCTTCCAATTCGCCTTGGTCCACACGCCTCAGCGTACCGTCCAGCCATTGGGTAAACGGCGGCGATGGTATTTCAGAAGCAGGTTTGCCTATGTATTGCCGAAAGAAATCAAGCATAGCTGTTTTTTTTGCGCAAATATAAATCAGTAACCGTTGAAATCCGCTAGCTCTCCCGCTTGTTAGCGGATATTTGCTTATTGCAACACACAGACAGAAACCGCCCTACGCAAATACGGGTCTTATTCAAGCAAGTCAGGGCGGCGAGTCTGCGTGCGCTGCAGCGACTGCTGAAAACGCCACTCGGTAATATTTGCCTCGTGTCCGCTGAGTAAAACTTCGGGAACTTTCCATCCCTCAAAGTCTGCCGGACGCGTATAGACGGGAGGTGCGAGCAGGTTGTCCTGAAAAGAATCGGTTAGGGCAGAGGTTTCGTCGGACAGCACCCCGGGCAGCAAGCGCACAATTGCATCGGCTACTACGGCCGCGGCCAGTTCACCCCCGGAAAGTACAAAATCACCAATCGAGATTTCTAAGGTGATAAAATGCTCGCGTACACGCTCATCTACTCCCTTGTAATGCCCGCAGAGAATCATCAGATTGTCTAAAAGTGAAAGCCTGTTGGCCATTCGCTGGTCAAACCGCTTACCATCGGGAGTCATATAAATGATTTCGTTATAGCTTCTTTCTGCCTGTAGTTTGCGGATACACCTAGCAATCGGCTCGATCATCATTACCATACCTGCCCCGCCACCAAACGGATAGTCGTCTATCTGGCGCGCCTTGTTGTTCGAATAGTCGCGCAGGTCGTGGACAACTATCTCAACCAGTCCTTTGCTTTGTGCGCGCTGCATGATAGACTGGTAAACAAAGCTATCCAACATTTTGGGCAGACATGTGATAATGTCTATTCTCATACGGCAAATCAAGGTTGTAGATAAATATCAATTAGTCCTTCGGGCAGATTAGTAAATAAGGTTTTCAACTGATGATCTACTTTAACAATAAATTCGTCATTAATCGGAACCATTACCTCTGTTCCTTCATAATCAATAGCGATCAGGTCTTGTCCGGGCATCGTGTAAATTAACTTTACATGACCGATAAGCCCCTGAATAGCATCTTGTACCTGATAGCCAATTATTTCGTGGTAATAAAACTGCCCCTCTTCGAGTTTGGGTAACTGGCTGAGTGGCAGGTAGATCGTCTTGCTTTTTAACTCATTAGCCTTTTCTATGGTATCAACACCCTCTAATTTGATGGTAATTTTTTTATCCATGAACTGCAACCACGTGATCTCATAAGGTACCAGCGAGCCTTTT
Source organism: Rhodoflexus sp. (assembly GCF_053489755.1). Classification (NCBI taxonomy): domain Bacteria; kingdom Pseudomonadati; phylum Bacteroidota; class Cytophagia; order Cytophagales; family Thermoflexibacteraceae; genus Rhodoflexus; species Rhodoflexus sp. The sequence goes on along the minus strand of NZ_JBRCHD010000003.1, from coordinate 12,474 downwards.
ACTTCTACCAATATGCCTTTCAAATCCGTATAGGGCTGAACGTCGTCCACATCGAACACAGCAAAGAGTTCGCCGTCTAATCCGTGCGGCTTGGTGATGTAGCCCAATTCGAAGCAATCAGATTTTTTCATATGATTTTTGATTTTAAAGCAAGCGTGTTGCCAAATGCCTGCCTGTCGTTAGCTGCTATAGACTTCAGTATAGAAAAATCCTGACAGATGCTTCTAACCTGTCAGGATCTGAATTTTTCCGGTAGTGGTGGCGATAACTACTCGGCTGTAGGTACATCTGCCTGAGCAACAGGCTCAGCAGCTGACTGCTTTTGGCGAATAGATTCAGCGCGTGCTTCTTTCACTTTTGCTTCAGCTGCCAACTTAGCCTTCTTATCAGCTTCTTTGCCTAATTTGAGACTATCAATTTTAGCTTGTATTTGTGCTTCTTTACCTTTCATCCACTCACTGTAGCGGGCATCTGCTTGTTCCTGCGTGATAGCGCCTTTGATTACGCCAACTTGCAAGTGCTTGCGCATCAAAACGCCTTTGTAAGATAAGATACGACGCGCAGTATCGGTAGGCTGCGCACCATTCATCAACCACTGCAGCGCTTTGTCGCCGTTCAGTTCGATAGATGCAGGATTGGTATTAGGGTTGTAGATGCCGATTTTTTCGATAAAACGACCATCGCGAGGAGAGCGGGCATCGGCTACTACAATGTCATAGATCGCTAATTTTTTACGGCCGCGACGAGCCAAGCGAATTTTAACTGCCATTTTAAAATTTGTTTAATCCCTTGCAGAACACGTCCACAGGATTTTCGGTGCAAAATTATGACCTTTGGGCGAAACAAACAAGAATTTACCCTGACATGAACTCGCATAACAAAGCTGACAAGCACGCAAAGCCCTTCAGGCAATGGATTGCCCAAGCTGCTGTTGCCTTTGCTATTGCCTCGCTAATCCAAATGTTTGCCTTTGAGGTCGCATCGCTGCGCAGTGCAGACATGTCTCCTACCCTGTTTAAAGATGACTGGATTCTTGTCAGTAAACTGCATTACGGCCCGCGAACCCCGGCTACCCTGCTCAAAATACCGCTGACCGAATCTTACATTGGCGATAGCATACCTACTTTTCTCAAACAACCGCAGTTACCTGTTTTTCGCCTGCCGGGTTTTACAGACATTAAACATCGAGATGTAATTTATTTCAACCATCCACGTGTACCTCAGAACGCTCCCGCTGATATGCGAGCCAAGTTTGTCGGGCGATGTATCGGCCTGCCGGGCGACTCTGTCCGAATAGATAACCTGATTGCCTCACACATTACTGAAGATACTGCACGGCTTGCATATCCTTACTCGCTCTTAGTAAATCATCCAAACCCTGTAGCATACCTGCACGAACTGGGCATTGCAGAAGTGCAAACGATAGGATCATACTATGTTATCTCTTGTACAGGAGCAAAAGCTGCTGAACTTCAACAGCAAGCACCCATTTTACAGATCAATAGAATCATTGTCAAACGCGGATTAGAGGCAACAACTACTTTCCCCTACTCTGTCTTTTTTGAATGGAATCAATTTTTTTTCGGCCCCTTGTGGATACCTAAAAAAGGACACACCATCGTGCTGAACGATACTACTTTGGCCCTCTACGACTGGCTGCTGGAATACGAGCAGGGCACAGACCTACACATAGAAGGCAACGGCTATGATGGCAAAAAGCGCATCGTCCGAATCAAAGGGCAAATAGTCAACCAATACACATTTCAGCAGAACTACTATTTTGTTTTGAATGATAACAGAAGCGCACATAAAACTGACTCGCGTCGCTTCGGGCTGATACCAGAGAACTTTATTATTGGAAAAGCATGGCTCATTTTATTGTCCATCGGCGATAAATACGCTAATAATTTACATTTTTTTCAGTGGATCCGGTAGCAGCGACGGCTTTAGCATCCATCTTATCGAGAAAATCGCGAATCTCTTTGACAGAAAAGCGATCATTGAGATGTGCTGCATATTTCAACTCTCTGATAATCAATTTTTCGTCTAAAAGAAACTCAGCGGGAATAGTATTGATTGATTCTCCGTCGGGCATTGCATGCACCGGTAATCCTTTCAGTTTTGCACTCACCGCTGTCTGGATAAAGCTCGTCAGATGGCTATAAAGCGATTTTTTAGCAGATTCCTCTAGCCCGTAGATACCATACCAAGTTTTTTCAGGATCTGAAATAATTGGTGTCGGCGACACTTCTTTGTGAAAAGTGCTATTCAGAATTACTTTTTCTTTCGACTCGAAGAAAAAAATCATTTCCAGATTTCTGGCGGCAAACTCCTGTCTGTGTTTTTGCAGCGTATGCACGCGCATGTTACAAAAGGGGCAACCCGTATGGCGAAAAAATGCTATCAACACGCGCTTACCTTCATAGGTAGCCAAGTCAATTGTGCGCCCAAAAACATCCGTGAGACTGAATTTTGGTGCAGAAACGTTTAGAGATAATTGCATCGTTAGGCGTATCTTGTCATATTGTATACTTTGTATAACGCAACACTGTGCAGTTGGGTTACCGGCAAATGAAAGCTGCCAAAGTATTTAAAATCAGCTATTTTCACTAACCTCCTTTGCTTGCTACAAACCCTTTTGCATACAATACGTTATATCGCTGTTTCGTGTTAATTTTGCACTATGAAAAACATTCGCAATTTTTGCATTATTGCTCATATTGACCATGGGAAAAGCACGCTTGCAGACCGTTTGCTAGAGTACACCAATACGATCGCTGAGCGGGAAATGCAGGATCAGTTGCTCGATAACATGGATTTGGAGCGCGAGCGTGGCATTACAATCAAAAGCCATGCGATCCAAATGACTTACCACTACAAGGGAGAAGCATACATATTTAACCTGATTGATACCCCCGGACACGTTGATTTTTCTTACGAAGTATCCCGCTCAATTGCAGCCTGCGAAGGTGCATTGTTGCTCGTAGATGCTTCGCAAGGCATCGAAGCACAAACAATCTCTAACCTCTTCCTCGCACTAGGCAATAACTTGGAGATCATACCTGTGTTGAACAAAATAGATCTGCCGGGCGCAATGCCGGAAGAAGTAAAAGATCAAATGGTTGATTTGCTCGGCTGTAGGCGCGAGGATATTATCCCTGCCAGTGGCAAAGAAGGCATTGGAATTAAAGAAATTTTGGATGCAGTTGCAGAGCGCATCCCCGCACCCAAAGGCGATCCAAATGCTCCTCTGCAAGCACTCATCTTCGATTCGTCTTTCAATAGCTTTCGTGGCGTAGAAGTAATCTTCCGCGTAATGAACGGCACCATCAGAAAAGGCGATAAGGTTAAATTCTTCAATACCGGCAAAGAGTACATCGCAGACGAAATAGGAATCCTCAAGTTCAAACAAGAACCTGTGCAGGAAATGTCTGCCGGAAACGTAGGCTACCTGATTTCGGGGATCAAATCTGCCCGCGAGGTAAAAGTAGGGGATACCATTACCCACGTCAGCAATCCTTGCAAGGAAGCCATCAAAGGCTTTTCAGAGGTAAAACCAATGGTATTTGCAGGTATTTATCCGGTAGATACATCCGAACTGGAAAACCTGCGCGCTTCTCTCGAAAAGTTGCAACTCAACGATGCGGCATTAGTCTGGGAGCCTGAAAGTTCGGCAGCACTGGGCTTTGGCTACCGCTGCGGCTTTTTGGGCATGCTGCACATGGAAATTGTACAAGAACGTTTGGAACGCGAATTTGACATGACTGTACTGATAACTGTACCGTCTGTATCGTTCCGTGCATTTCTCAAAAACGGAGAACAACTCACAGTAAACGCACCCTCCGAAATGCCCGATCTCAGCGTATTGGACTGGATCGAAGAGCCATATATCAAGGCGCAAATCATCACTAAGTCAGAATACATCGGGGCTGTAATGACACTTTGCATGGACAAGCGCGGCATTCTGGTTTCGCAGTCCTACCTGACCATTGACCGCGTAGAGATGATCTTCGAAATGCCGCTTTCTGAAATGGTATTCGACTTCTTCGATAAGCTCAAATCTATTTCGCGCGGCTATGCTTCGCTTGACTATGAACTGATTGGCTACCGAAAGTCGAACATGGTAAAGCTCGATATACTACTCAACGGCGAAAAGGTAGATGCACTTTCCGCTATTGTACACCGCGACAAGGCATATGAATGGGGCAAACAACTCTGCGAAAAACTGCGCGAACTTTTGCCTCGACAGCAATTCGAAATCGCAATTCAGGCGGCTATCGGTGGTAAGATTATCGCCCGCGAAACGATTAAGGCCCTGCGTAAAAATGTATTGGCAAAATGCTATGGCGGCGACATTTCCCGTAAGCGCAAGCTGTTGGAAAAGCAGAAGAAAGGCAAGAAACGCATGCGCCAGATCGGCAGCGTAGAAGTACCGCAGGAGGCATTTATGGCTATTCTGAAGATTGATTGAGAAACACAAAATAAAAAGAGGCTGTCCAGAAAGGCCACATGTAGCGCAGACTTCAGCCTGTAGCCGTCTGATTATCAAGTATTTCAACGATCACAGACTAAAGTCTATGTTACTTTTTGGACAGCCTCTTTTGTTTGCAGTTCAATATGAAAGAAGACGCTATTTACTGCTGTTTGATGTTTACCAGTATTTTTCGCTGGGAAGTACTGCTGCCAGTATCAAATAAAGTATGACAGGCATGCCAATGCCAAAAACGGCAGCCAGCACAAATCCTACGCGGATAAGCGCAGCATCTATGTTGAAATAGCGACCCAAGCCACCACAAACACCCGCTATAACTTTGTTTTCTTGAGATTTGGTAAGAGATTTCATGGCTGTAACTAATTTGACGACATAAATTTATACGCACAGTCCACAGCAAGGTTACAGGATTTTTTCAATAATCTCTTACAATCAGCTCTACTCTTCGGTTGACCAGATGTTCGGCATTGCTGCATTTTACCTCGTTTCGGCAATGGTTGATCAGTTGCGTTTCACCATAGCCTTTGGCAATGAGCCGCCTACTGTCTATTCCCTTGCTAACCAGATAGTCTGTAATTCGAACAGCGCGCTGCTGGGAAAGCCTAAGATTGAATCCATCGTCGCCGCGCGCGTCGGTGTGTACGGCTATCTCGACCTTGATGCGGCTGTTGAGCGATAAAAGCAACTGCAGTTGCAACAGTGCAGGGTTGGATGCGGGCAATAGTGAATCGGACACAATATCAAAGTAAATACTGTCAATTCTGTAAGGGTGGTCTTTAAAAATTCTCCGAAGTGCTATTGGCAGTTGATAGCTCGTTTTTTCGCCAATAGTGTTTATTTTTTGTGCGGGTTTAGCAAAATATTCGCTGTGTATAGCTGAAATCAGATAAGAATTGCCTTGTTGGAGATTGACCTTGTAACTGCCGTCGTCGCCTACCAAAATCCGCATTTGGTTCATGCTTGTATTAGAAGTAACGATAACTAATGCACCTGCAAGTGGTTCGCGCGTGTCCATATTCATGACAATGCCTTCCACCGTGTAAGTTTGCGCAATAAGCGAAAGCGACCAGACCATCGCCAATAGAGCAGAGCAGTTTTTAAGCAGCATCGTGTTTCTCAGCGGCAATAGCAGATTGTATTTTTTTAGGAAGGTTTGCTAAAACAAGTTCGTAGGAATGGAGAATCCAATGTAGGAGTTGGGCATCCGGTACATCTCCGTTGACTGTTATCGTATTCCAATGCCGCTTGTTCATGTGATAGCCCGGCTTTACGTCGTTGTACTTTTCCCGTAATTCTACAGCGAGTTCTGCACTTCAGGCTGATACTCTCAAAATGATCTACATCTGTAAGCGCAAAGATTTTACTACCCACCTTGAAAACTAAGGTTTGCTCGTCGAAGGGAAACTCCTCTGTTGCGCCGGCCAGCGAAAGACAAAAATCTCTGAATGCTTCTATGTGCATGTCGTTCCTCTATTCGCTGTACAACTAACAAAAAGCAGGCTCTTTTTACATAAAAAGGCGGCGAACGATGAGTACAATCACACAGAAAAGAAACATCAGAATAGATATCCGATTGATTCCGTGCATCATTCGCAAATTAAAATTGGAGTAGCTGCTGCCCCCATCCTTTTTAAAAACTCGCATGAAATAGCCCAGCATGGGGCCTAATGAAAGGTAATCGCTGAGCGTATTTTTTTCCCTTTTGAAAGGTTCTTGTGCCATTGTTTTTGCTTGTTTGCTGTAAAACGACAAATTTAGCTATTGTGTTTAAATATGTTGAATTCTATTCAAACGAAAAGTATATTTGTAAGGAACTCCAATCTGCGCTCCTGCAATGAGTACCCAACTTGTTTACTGTGGCCAATTGGTGCGTTGCTATGTAGAACCATTACTTAAAATCCTTTACTGCGAATGGTTCAAAGTTGATATGCTGCCCTCAGAACAGTTGATTTGCGACGAAGTGCAACAGTGCCTCGACCTGCTCGCCTCAACAGGCTACGGCAAAGTGTTGGATAACAGCGTTCAAGTCAATTATCCTATTGTGCCTGAGGTACAAGTGTGGGTAGCTGCGCAATTGCAACAAATGGCAAATAAGGGCCTTCTACAAAGGTATGCTATTGTCATGCCCCAAGATTTGATTGCTGAACTTTCCAATGAACAGATTATAGAAGAAGCCAACCAAATGCAGGAAGACGAGGCTTTATTTGAAATGCGCAACTTTTTTAGCGACAAAGAAGCCTTAGAGTGGCTGGTGTCTTGAAGGATAATAAAACTATGCAACGACGGAATTTTATCCGCAGAACAGTAGCCGCCACAGCAGGCGGCGCCCTTTTGCTACACAGCAACAAGTCGCTGGCCGCCTTGGAGCGCGAACTTGCTGCTTTTCGCCGCGATAACATCGAGCAACTGGCACGCGATGAGCGCTTTTGGCTGCCCGTACAGCGCGCCTTTCGCCCTTCGCCGCATTTCATCAACTTAGAAAACGGCTACTTCAGCCCCATGCCGCTGGAAACGCAAGAGGCATGGATGGATAACATTCGGGAAATCAACAGTTTGCATACATTCTACATGCGCCGCCGGCAGTTTGAAGAGCGCGAAAACATCCGCCGCCTATTGGCAGAATTTGCCGGAGTATCGCCTGATGAAATTGCACTGTTGCGCAATGCTACCGAAGCCTTAGATAATTTAATTGCCGGTTTGCCGATGCAAAAAGGCGATGAATTTATCATCAGCGACCAAGATTATCCCAACATGGTGGAAGCTGTTCACATGCGCGCTAAACGCGAAGGCATTGTTGTAAAAACAATTACCCTGCCGCTGCATCCCAAGAGCGATGAGGAAATTTTAGATGCTTACGCCCAAGCCACAACCGCCCGTACAAAAGCCATGTTAGTAACACATGTCATTAATTTGACCGGGCAGATTTTACCCGTGCGCAAACTGTGCGACTGGGGCAAAACGCGCAACATAGAAGTTTTTGTTGATGGCGCACATGCTTTTGGTCAATTAAATTTTAAAATTCCTGATTTGCGATGTGATTATTATGGTACAAGCCTGCACAAATGGTTATGTGCGCCGCTGGGATCGGGGATGCTCTACATTCGCAAGGAAAAAATAGCCCGTATCTGGCCGCTCTTCGGCGATGTTTCTGCGGGTGAAGGCAATATCCGCAAGTTTGAACGCAACGGTACGCAGCCCTGTTCCAACCATTTGGCCATTGCCAATGCCATCCGATTCCATCAACTCATCGGCAGTGAACTCAAAGAAGAACGCCTGCGCTATTTGTGTCATTATTGGGCCGAAAAAGTTGCCGATATGCCACATATTACGCTCAATATGCCGCTGGAACGCGAACGCTCCTGCGCACTTGGCAACGTAGCGGTAAAGGGTATGACACCCGCTCAATTAGCTGATTATCTGTACGATAAGCATCGGATTTTTACTGTGGCGATTGACATGCCAGCCGTGAGAGGTGTCCGCATCACGCCCCACTTATACACCACCTTAGCCGATTTGGATAAATTGGTGGCTGCCCTGAAAAGTCTTGCCTAAATTACCTACCTTTGCGCCCTGAAAATTAAAGATAATGGGATTGAAATGCGGTATTGTCGGTTTGCCTAACGTAGGCAAATCCACTTTGTTTAATGCGCTCTCCAACGCCAAAGCCGAAGCGGCTAACTATCCGTTCTGTACCATTGAGCCTAATGTGGGCGTAGTAACCGTTCCCGATGAGCGGTTAGACCTGCTGGCTGAAATCGTAAATCCGCAGAAGGTGATCCCTGCAATTATTGAGTTTGTGGACATCGCCGGGCTGGTGAAAGGTGCAAGCAAAGGCGAAGGATTGGGCAACCAATTTCTGGCCCATATCCGCGAGGTGGATGCGATTATCCACGTGATTCGCTGTTTTGAAGACGAAAATGTGGTACACGTAGCAGGCAAAGTAGATCCGGTTGCCGACAAGGAAATTATTGATACCGAATTGCAACTCCGCGATTTGGATTCGGTAGAGAAAAAATTAGCCAAAGTGCAGCGCGCCGCCAAGTCTGGCGATGCCAAAAGCAAGAAGGAACTGGCTGCGTTAGAAAAATTCAAGGCGCATCTGGAACAGGGCAAAAACGTGCGCGCCATAGAAGCCCAAGCCGATGAATGGGAAGCCATCGCCGATTTGTTCCTACTCACCCAAAAACCTGTCATTTATGCCGCCAATGTAAAGGAATCAGACCTTACCAAAGGCGGCAACAAACACGTGGAACGTTTGAAAGAAGCAATAAAGGATGAAAATGCACAGGTAGTTGTCATTTGTGCGGCTATTGAAGCCCAAATCGCCTCCTTAGAAGACCCCGAAGAGCGCAAAATTTTCTTGGAAGAATACGGACTGAAAAATTCGGGCTTAGACCGTTTGATCCGTGCTTCTTATGACCTGCTGAACCTGATTACTTACTTTACCGCAGGTGAAAAAGAAGTGCGCGCATGGACAATCCATCGCGGATGGAAAGCCCCACAAGCCGCCGGCGTCATTCACTCCGACTTTGAGCGCGGATTTATCAAAGCTGAGGTAATCAAACTGCCCGACTATATTAAATATCGTACCGAAGCAGCCTGTCGCGAAGCAGGCAAGATTGCTATTGAAGGCAAAGAATACGTTGTGCAAGACGGCGATATTATGCACTTCCGTTTCAACGTGTAGTAAATCAGATACTTACATACATTGTTTGAGCCATCCCGAATCTTCGGCAAGTTTTAGCCGTTGGTATTGGGATGGTTGCTTGCATGCGTACGTGAATAGCCCAGCGGATGTGAAACCCTCCTCCCCATCCGTTGGTTATGAGTGTGCGAAAAAAGTAACCAATAGAAAACCTTGCAACGGACAGCCTGTCAAATAGTCTGGTTCAAACGCGATTTGCGGCTGCGCGACCATGCACCGCTACGGGCCGCTGCCGCTACGGGGCTGCCTACGCTGCTGTGCTTTTGCTTTGAGCCTTCGTATATGAACTGCCCCGAAAGCGACCCGCGCCACTGGCGCTTTGTCAGGCAATGTCTAGACGATTTGCAGCAGCAATTGCAGCCGCTCAATATACCGCTGTACGTCTTTCACGGCGAGGTGTTGGAGGTCTTTGAGCAACTTTCCGACCTGTTAGACATTCGCTTTCTGTATTCCTACGAAGAAAGCAACCTGCAAATCACTTTTACACGCGACAAGGCTGTCAAGAAATTTTGCCAAAGCAAGGGCATCATTTGGAAAGAATTCCCTGCCAACGGAACTATTCGCGGACTACAAACGCGGCACGGTTGGGTAGCAGAGTGGCAGCGCCGCATGGATAGCCCTTGGGATAAGGTTGATTTACAGGCGCTTCATCCGCTTCACCTGCCCGATAAGTGGCAGCCGCAGTGCCGCCTCATGCCCCTACCCGATGCGATCTTGCGAGATGATAAAAATTTTCAACCGGGCGGAGAAACCAATGCTTGGCGCTATGCCAATAGTTTTTTCAATGAGCGAGCGCAAAACTACAACCGCCACATGTCCAAACCTGAACTAAGCCGCCGCAGTTGCAGCCGTCTTTCGCCTTATCTGGCTTTTGGTGCGTTGAGTATCAGGCAAGTATATCAAATCGCGCGGCAGCAGGAACAGGCCGGCATCATGCCTTTGCAGATGCACAACTTTCAGTCGCGGCTCTGGTGGCATTGTCATTACATCCAAAAATTTGAGATGGAATGCCGCATGGAGTCAGGCTATATCAACCGTGCGCATGAAAAATTTGCCAAACCTGTCATCCCTGAATACATAGAAGCATGGAAAAACGGCAAGACAGGCTTTCCGCTGGCAGATGCCTGTATGCGGGCAGTCATAGCGACGGGCTTCCTCAACTTTCGGATGCGGGCAATGCTGGTATCAGTGCTGACGCATACCTTGTGGCAAAACTGGCAGCCCGGCGCGGTACACCTTGCGCGGCAATTCCTTGATTTTGAGCCGGGTATCCACTATCCGCAGTTTCAGATGCAGAGTTTTGCGGTCGGGCATCACTTCCTGCGGGTTTACCACCCTGTCAAGCAGTCCTACGACCACGACCCGCAAGGCGACTTTATCCGCAAGTGGGTGCCGGAACTCAGGCACGTACCCGCGCCGCTTATCCACGAACCTTGGAAAATGACCGCGATGGAGCAGCAGTTTTACAAATGCCGCATCGGAGCAGATTATCCTTTTCCCTTAGTCAACCACGAAGAGGCAGCTAAGCAAGCCCGACTTTGGCAAAAAGCCATGGAACAAGACCCCGAAGTACAAGCCGAAAATGAGCGCATTGTCAAAAAATTAAGCAATCCAAAAGTAGAAATCAAGCACATAGCCGCGCTGGCAGCGCCGATGAGTAAGCAGGGGTAGCGAGTAACAAAACCCGACGGGTCTTGGAGACCCGTCGGGTTTGTTGCAGGTCTGTTTGCTGTTTTTCATATATTTACAAGACCAACTAATCAAAACTTGTATGAAAATTGACCATTACCCACCGATGCTTCCGGGGCAGTATCATCACTGCGTTAATCATGCTGTTGGAGATGAATTGCTGTTTCGCACATCTGATAACTATCGCTATTTTTTAGAAAAATACAAGCAGTATATTGCGCCTATCACTACCACATATGCTTTCTGCCTGATGCCCAATCACTTTCATTTTTTGATAAAAGTCAAAAGAGAACACGAAATCATACGCCACTATCAAAGTCTTTATCCTAATACGCATGCAGATATACACGCATTTGACTACGCTGCATTTATATCACAGGTATTTGGTAATTTTTTCAACGCTTATGCAAAGGCATACAATAAAAAATACAACAGAAGAGGTACTCTTTTGGAAAGACCGTTCAAGCGTTCTCTCATCGCCGATGAGTCTCATTTTTTAAATACGCTTCGCTACATTCATCAAAATCCTGTCCGTCATGGTTTTGCCAATGATATTTTAACATGGGAATTTACCTCTTATCATGCCTACCTCAATACTGAAAGGGCAGGGAGTTACAAGACGGAGGTGTTGCGTTTATTCAATGGTTTGGAAGATTTTACTGCTTTTCACAGCGAAAATGCAGACTTAGAAGGCATGGAATAGACGAGATTATCGCCAAGTCTGATTGCTATCCACCAGACCTGACGGGTTTTTGAAACCCGTCGGGTCTTAGCAAAAAACGCTATCTTTGCCGCTCACTTTCTGACTTGCAGATATGTCGTCCATAGCCAAAACGTACAACCCCCAACAGACCGAAGACAAGTGGTACGCCTGCTGGATGCGGGAAGGTTTTTTCCACTCTACCCCCAACCCGAATAAAAAGCCCTATACCGTAGTCATTCCGCCGCCCAACGTAACGGGCGTGCTGCATATGGGGCATATGCTTAACAATACGATTCAGGATATTTTGGTGCGTCGCGCGCGGATGCGCGGCTACGAGGCTTGCTGGGTGCCCGGCACCGACCATGCCTCTATCGCCACCGAGGCAAAAGTGGTGAAGATGCTCAAAGAAGAAAAAGGCATCAACAAACGCGACCTGAGCCGCGAGGAGTTTCTCAAATACGCTTGGGAGTGGAAGGAAAAATACGGCGGCATCATTTTGGAACAGTTGAAAAAATTAGGCGCAAGCTGCGACTGGGAACGCACCCGCTTTACCATGGAGCCTAAACTTTCTGAACAAGTATTGAAAGTTTTTATAGATTGGTACAAAGCGGGCTACATCTACCGCGGGCTGCGCATGGTCAATTGGGACCCGCAAGGCAGAACCGCGCTGGCAGACGACGAGGTCATCCGCAAGGAAACCAAATCCAAACTCTACTATGTGCGCTATCGGGTGGCGGGCAGCGATGAGCATATTGTCGTAGCTACGCAGCGCCCCGAAACCATCATGGGCGACGTGGCGATTGCCGTAAACCCCAAAGACGAGCGCTACCTGCACCTGCACGGCAAGCAAATCATCGTGCCGGTGGTGAACCGCCCCGTGCCGGT
>NZ_JBRCHD010000002.1:0-6444 GCF_053489755.1 Rhodoflexus sp. | reverse complement strand
GATTTGAATATCGCAAACCAAGTGTGTTAGAGCAAACGTAAGATGTAAGAATAATCTCACCAATCTATATTACCTCATTACTCATTATTCATTATTCACTATCACCATGCCGAATCAATCTCAATCACAACTTGGACTGCTCGACCTTGTCGTTACGGTGCTTTCCATCTATGTTCTTGGCGCGCTCGCGCTCGACACGTTCACCACGCTCGACGCAGAAATCTCTAAACTCATCAACTATTTTGACTATGTCATTTGTGCGGTTTTCTTCTTTGAGTTTTGGTATCGGCTGTTTACGGCAGAAAGTAAATGGCAGTATCTCAAATGGGGCTGGATTGATTTGCTCTCGTCGATTCCGATGATTGATGCGTTTCGCACGGCGCGCTTGGTGCGCATTGTTCGTGTGATTCGCATTATCAAAGCTTATCGCTCGGTTCAGCAGTTGCTCGCTTATCTTTTTCAGAATCGGGTGAAAGGCACGTTTGCGTCGGCTGTACTAACGGCTGTCTTGATGCTCATTTTTTCCGCGATTGCGATTTTGAAAGTAGAGACTTCTCCTGAAAGCAACATCACGACAGCGGAAGACGCAATTTGGTGGGCGTTTGTAACGATAACAACAGTCGGTTACGGCGATAAGTATCCAATCACCACCGAAGGCAGAGTGGTTGCGGCGATTTTAATGACGGTCGGCGTGGGCTTGTTCGGCACCTTTACGGCGTATATTTCATCGTGGTTTGTCGAAGGCAATCAAGTTCAGCGCGAAGCTTCCAACGAGAGCGTATCAAAAGTGCAAACCAAGCAATCCAACGATGTATTTGACAACTGAAAACATCCTTCTTATCGGTTCGCTTCTTCTCTTCCTTTCAATTCTCGGTGGGAGCGCGTCATATCGCTTTGGCGTGCCAACATTAGTGCTCTTTTTGGCGATTGGTATGCTGGCGGGGTCAGATGGGTTAGGTGGAATTTACTTTGATAATCCAAAGACGGCTCAGTTTATTGGGATTGTTTCGCTGAATTTTATTTTGTTTTCTGGTGGTTTAGATACTGATTGGCAATCTACCAAGCCGATTCTTTGGCACGGTTTCTCGCTTTCCACGATTGGCGTGTTTCTCACCGCATTCACGCTTGGTGTTTTTGTTTGGAGCATTACAGATTTTACACTTTTTGAAGGATTGCTATTAGGCGCGATCGTTTCTTCCACCGATGCGGCGGCGGTGTTTTCAATTTTACGCTCAAAAAGTTTAGCCCTCAAAGGCAATCTGCGCCCTGTCCTCGAACTTGAAAGCGGGAGCAACGACCCTATGGCTTATATCCTCACCATTATTTTTTTGAGTTTGGCAACAAATCCGCAAACCTCTGTGTGGAGCGTCGTGCCAATGTTCTTCGCACAGATGTTGCTTGGCACAGGAAGCGGCTACGCATTTGGTCGTTTGACAAAATATCTCGTCAACCACATTCGGCTGGATTTTGAAGGGTTGTATCCTGTGCTGGTAATTACGATGATGCTTGTTACATTTTCGGCGACGGATTTCATCGGCGGAAACGGCTTCTTGGCGGTCTATCTTTGCGCGGTCTATCTCGGCAATCAAGACCTTATTCATAAGAAAACTATTCTGCGTATGTTTGACGGGTTAGCGTGGCTGATGCAGATTGTCTTGTTTTTGACACTTGGGCTTTTGGTGTTTCCGACGCACGTGGTTCCAGTTATTGGCGTTGGATTTTTGATTGCGCTATTTTTGATGTTCGTTGCCCGCCCGCTTAGTGTTTGGATTGCGCTTTTGCCGTTCAGAATGCCCTCACGGCATAAATGGTATATTTCGTGGGTTGGACTTCGTGGCGCGGTGCCGATTGTCTTTGCCACTTATCCGATGCTTGCCGGAATTGATAAAGCCGATATGATTTTCAATTTGGTCTTTTTTATCTCTCTGACATCGGTTTTGCTTCAAGGCACAACGCTTCCGATTGTCGCCAAATGGCTCAATGTTAATTTGCCTGTTCAAGTCAGACCGCTGTCTCGAACCGATACAGTTGCTTCCGATGTCGTTAAAACCGTCATGGAGCGCATAGAGATTTCGGCGGATTCTCCGGTTGTTGGCAAACAATTGGTCGATTTAGCGTTTCCGCCCGAAGCCACGATTGCGATGATTATTCGCAACGAAACATTCATCACGCCAAATGGAGCCACAGAACTTCAACCAGGTGACTCGCTTGTTGTTCTCTGTGCGAATCGTCAGCACCTTGCCCGCGTCTTTGACTGCCTACAACTTTCTAAACCGATGGAGCAACCTTTATGACACCCAAAACACTTATTCTACTGATTGATTTTTCCGAGACCACCACGCCATTGATGTCGTTTTGCGCCGATTGGTGCCGAACCCTTCGTTCCAACTCTATACCTGCCGAGTTACTTCTCTTGCACCATCTCTCTACAAAAACTCCTGTCATCACTGACGAACAAACCCGCAAAGAGCTTCTGCGTGCCAAGCGTGATGATGCCGAGCGGCACCTCTACGCCCTTGCTCAATCTTTTTCCGACCTCTCTGCGCGCTACCTTGTTACCGAAGGCAACTTCTCTGACACCCTAAATGACCTCATCAGCCAAATCCCATCAAGTCTTGTTGCACTCGGCTTAAAACCAAGCAGTTCACTCAAACGCCTTTTCATCGGAAGCAAAGCCTCCGAAATTATTGACCACTGCCACACACCCGTCATCGCACTTCCAAACACAGTCTCGCACTTCAATGTTGAAACCCTCTTCATTTCCGCAAACCGACATTATCCCATAAACCTTATCAGCCTTAATAAATTACTTACCTTCATTGGGGACAGACTTAAACGCCTTTACTTCTTCACCATTGTTGATGAAGGCGCACCGATTGCACCGATTGAAACTTATCTCTCTGAACTCTCCGAAACCTATCGCCACACCTACCTTGTCGGAAGGTTTTTGCTCAAGAGCGATAACTTTGTGCAAGATTTGCACACGCTTCTTTACGACAAACATCGCGAACTGCTCGTTTTGCAACGCGGCTCTCGCCTTCTTTCTGATATGCTCTTTCGCAAGATGTTCATCAACGACATCGTTTATTCTGGTTCGATTCCAATCGCAGTCTTGTCGTAGCGGTTCTCATTCTAACGGCGGTCGGCATGGGCTTGTTCGGCACTTTTACGGCGTATCTTTCATCGTGGTTTGTTCAGGGCAATCACATTCAGAGTCAAGAAAGTCACTTGCAGACAAACCCTGAAACCGAATCTTCCAACAACGAACTTAACTCGTTTAAAAAAATGCACGTGCCACTGTTGCTATCGTTCCGCACTGCGTTTGTCATCATACCTTTCCGACTGTCAGCCAGAACTCCAAACTTGTTGAGTGTTGAAATAACACTTCCAACTTTTAACTCCCAACTCTCAATTATCAACCCTCACCCTCTCATCGCCGATTTTGCCGATTTGTCATAAAACGCTTGGATTTCAGGGCTAAATCGTTATCTTTACTGTGATTCACATCACACCGTCACCCTTGACGGAAATGTATCTTGCTAATGCTTGAAAGTGTCTGCTCCACTTCTGTATCAAGCATTTCTTATGCCAGCACGAATTTCAGACGAAAGTCCTCTTACTTTCGTGATTCAATTTTTCAGGATTTAATTTTTACAACGTAATTAACCCAACATGACGACCATGCGACATCGATTTTCACTGCTTTTGACGTTGATGCTGTTGCTTTTGACAACCGCCCCTTCGCTTTTTGCGCAAACTTCAACTTGGCAACTATCAGGCGGCGGCGATTGGACTGTCGCATCAAACTGGGACACACCACCCTCACTTGGGGACAACGTCGTTTTTAACAATGTCGACGGAACAATTACCAACATTCCCACAGGGTTTTTCGTCAATAACTTCACGAAGAGCGGCACGGGTACGGTAACACTTGCGAGTGACCTTGACCTTCAAATCCGTGGCAACCTGAGCGTTTCGGCAGGTGGAGGGTTCGTGGGTGGATCAGGCACAACCATCACATTCAACGGGACAGGACCGCAAAGTATTGGTGGCGCGGGCACAACCACCTTCTACGATCTTGTGATTAACAACGCGGGTAGCAGCCAGCTGAGCAATTCTCCTGCTTCATATACGCGCACCAACCCAACCGACATCGTAGGCAGTATCACCGTTACTAACGATATGGTGATTCAAAGAGGTGCAGTGTCTTTCTGTTCAACACCCAACGCAACCTTCACTCATCTTATTCAAAGAGACCTTATTCTTGGGAGTTCCACGAGCGAATTGGATATTACCTTCAATAATATTCAATCGAACACAGAGTTCGTCATCAATAATGCTACTAACTCCAATGTAACGCTGACGGTAAACCGCGATTTCTTGGTTCTCGCTGGGCAAGGCGGCGTAACAGCAGGGGTTACATCGCCCATAACGATTGGCGGCAGTAGCAGCAGTGCCGTCTTTACCGTCAAACGCCATGTCAATGCTGTTGACACCATTATCTTCTCCCTAAACGGTCGTGTTAATGAAATTACTTCTCTTTCCAATCCGATACCTAATCCAATTACGATGAATGTAGGTACTCTTGGTCAGCCAGGCGACTTCATTATGTCAAATGGCGGTAATGTCTTTTTATCGAACGCGTCAGGAACGTTTGTTCCTACGCTCAACTTGTTTGGCGGCACACTTTCCAACCCTGCCACTTTTGACATCAAGCATGAAGCCTACGACCTCAACTATTTTGTCTTTGGTAGCACAGGCAATGCCAACAAGTTCACGAACATTGATGGCGTGTATAAACTTGCAACGGGAGCAAGTCTCTGTGTAACTGATAAGCCTGGTCCTATTCGCACGAAAATTAACGGGCGTCTGATTGTACCTGATAACGCAGAAATTAGCAGTGTTGATGACGGTATTGGTGTCGGTCCTCCGACATTAGGCTTTGGACCAAATGGCGTGCTGGTGGTAGAGGATTTGCAAGGATTAGGAGACGGGACTTCAACCACGCCGTTTGCTTTCTGCATCAACCGCCGCACGGGGCAAGCCAATTTTGATTTGAGCCAAATCAATACCATCGGCACGATTGAGTATGCGGCGACGACCACCGGCACACAGATTGTTACCTCACGCACTTACAATGTGCTACGCATTAACCGCACTTCAAGTAATTACAGCTCTTCACCTATTCCCATAGGCACTTTTACTGACCCGTGCGTTGCCACAGGCAACATCACTGCCGATACGCTTCAAGTCTTGCGCGGTGTTTTTGCATTGACCAACGGCGCAAGCACCTTCACGCACAGCGTCGGCACTTTGGAGTTAGGCTCTGCGACCAGTTTAACAGTGTTTGCAGGCACAAACACAGGGCTGTTTGTCAATAAAGATGACGGCGCAACTTCAACGCTGACCGTTACAGGCAACACCACCGTGCTTGCGGGCTCGGTGTCGCTGACGCTTTCTGCTTCCGGCTCTTCGATTACCAGCACGACACTAAACCTCAACGATACGCTTAGAACTGGCTCAAACACGCTTTGGCTTTCAGGAAATACTTCTCCGAGCAGTTCAATAACCAACATCAACTTGCGCGGCAATGTAACGCTCTCTTCTACGAGCCGCTTTAATGCTAATCCTACAGGCACAGTTGCACCCACCGTTACACTTGGAGAACCGACTTTCACACGCACGTTCAATGTTCAACCTATATCACTTTTAGGCACGCCACCTTTACAACCCGCCAATGTGCGATGCAACTGGGTCATCCCTGCCAATGCAACGGTGCAGTTACCCAACAACTCTGCGATTGCCGTGATGAACGTCTTTTCACTCACCGTGAATGGCACTTTGGAATGTGCAAACGGGTCGGAATTGATTAGCACTTGGACTTCTCCGGGTTCTCCTATTCCATCACAAGTTTCCACCTTGACTCTCGGTGCAAACGGTATTATCCGCGTTGCTGATGTTGACGGCTTGGGCGACGGCACATCACTAAACCCTCCATCAAACTTCCCGCTCTTTATTCGCCGCACAGTGCCAACCTTGCAAAATCCGAACAATTGGGACATTTCATCAATCAACACCGCAGGCACGATTGAATACAACGGCACAGGACAAACCGTTACGCCGCGCAATACCTCGCTGATCAATAATTATTTCAATCTCGCATTTTCAGGGAGCGGCGGCAAAACGCTCGGCGGCGATGTCGATGTTACCAATTCACTCACGCTCAACGGCGGTATCATCACCACAGGCACAAACGACCTCACGCTGACCAATTCTTCTGCCACTTCGCTCACGCGCACCGCAGGACACATCAACGGTCGGCTCGTGCGTGCGATTGGCACAACTTCCGACGATTATCTCTACCCCATTGGCGATGCTTCAACTTATCGCCAAATCACCCTAACCAGCAGTGCTTCCACAAGTGCTTCACCTTTGCGTGGCGAG
>NZ_JBRCHD010000001.1:0-47235 GCF_053489755.1 Rhodoflexus sp. | reverse complement strand
TTTTTTTATGAAAGCCCCAACTCATGCTGAATTTCTTCCAGCGATTTGCCTTTGGTTTCAGGAATGAAGCGTTTGACGAAGAGGAGCGTTATCGCGCTCAATACCGCAAAAATGCCAAAAGCTGTTGCGCCGCCTGCATTTTGGAGAATCCAAGGGAAAGTTTGAACCACCAAAAATGTGGACGACCAGTGTAGAAAAATAGAAAAGGACATGGCTGCCCCGCGAATGCGATTGGGGTATAACTCTGCCACAACAACCCACATCACAGGCGCAAGCGAGGCGGCAAACGAGGCGATGTATCCCAAAATGGCAAACAGCACCCAGTAGCCTTCTAACTTATTCATTGCAAAAGCCGCCACCAGCATGCCCAGCGAAATTGCCATACCTGCCGAACCCCACATCATCAGCGACTTGCGCCCGGCGCGGTCAATCAGCCAAATGGCGACAAAAGTAAACGAAAGGTTGATAACCCCAATGATGACCGATTGCCAGAACGCCGAGCCAACCCCTGCGCCGGCTTTCATAAAAATGGTTGGCGCGTAGTAGATAATCGCATTGATGCCTGTGATTTGCTGAAAACATGCCAGCAGCGTACCAAGGGTAATGATGTAACCCATCTTGCCTTTGAACAGGCTGCTAAAATTTACTTTTTCCTGATTGCTTCCGGCTAATGACGCTTTGATTTCGGCCATAGCGCTCTGGGCAAAGGCTATGCCGTTGATTTTGGTCAGTACCTGAAGGGCTTCTTCGGCGCGTTGATTTTGTACCAGCCACCGCGGGCTTTCAGGAACAAATAAAACCGCAATCAAAAACAATAGCGCCGGAGCGGTTTCCACGCCCAACATCCAGCGCCAGTTGTTGTCGCCAAGTCCTACAAGCAGGTAGTTAGATATGTAAACGACCAAAATACCGATAACAATCATTAATTGGTTAAGCGAAACGAGCCTGCCGCGCACATGAGCGGGCGATATTTCGGAAATGTAGGTTGGGCAGAGTACTGAGGCAGCCCCTATGCCCAGCCCGCCAACGATGCGGAAAATGATAAATATTTCAAAGGAAGTGGCGATAGCCGTAACGATGGCCGAAAATGTAAAAAAGACGCCTGTGGCAATCAGTACGAGCTTGCGCCCGAAGCGGTCGCTGAGTGCGCCAGAGCTTGCCGCGCCAATCGCACAGCCGATAATGGCGCAGCCTACCGCCCAGCCTTCGCCAATTTCGTCTAACTGAAAATAGGTTTTTACAAAAGGAATTGCGCCCGCAATAACGGCTGTATCAAAACCAAACAAAAAGCCGCCAAATGCGGCAATGAACGTGATGAACAGCAGAAAGTTTTTTTTCATTTTCAGCGTATTTGTGCGATGTGGTTGTGCGTTTTCAAATATAACTTTTGGCAATAAAAAAACCGCTCTGCAATGCGGAGCGGCTTTCGCAAATATGAATCAGCTTTAAAGATTTGCTACGATTATTGCATCACCGTGCCTTGTGGCGCTTTGGCGTTAGGCGGATTGCTGCCTTCCATCGTTTTGATGAAACTTGCCACTTGCAAAATTTCTTCATCGGAAAGTTTGCCTTTCCACGAAATCATGCCTTTGGCAGGTACGCCTTCGCGAATAACTTTGAAAATATCGGCTAATTGATTGCCGTGCAAGTAGGCGTTGTCTGTCAGGTTGGGGCCTACGCCGCCTTCCAGCGCTTTGCCATGGCAGGCTGTGCAGTTTTTCTCAAAGATGCTTTTGGCATTTTCCAACAGCGCTTTGTCGGATATTTGCACAATTTGTACTTTGACTTTGTCTTTGTTGTCGCCATAGCGAAGAACGGCTTGCGCTACTTCGGCTTGATACTCAGCTTCTTGTAGGTCGCTGATGCGGAATACGTGGTAGTTGAGCATATATACGATGCCAAAACCGATGGTAACGTAGAAGAAGTAAGCCAACCAAGGCGGCATTCCGTTGTCCATTTCCTGAATGCCGTCGTAGCTGTGGTCGGCCATGACCTCATTGGTAGCGATGCCGCTGAACAAGCCTCTAATGTCGGAAAGAATACCTTTGCCAAGTTCCGGCATGCGTTTAACCGCAGGTTCGCCTTCGGGCTGTGGCTCTAAGGCGCGTTGTAGGCTAATAAGTTGGCTGACGAGCGCAACTAGGGCCGCGAGGACCAGCAAAACAAAAGCGGCAAAAAATGCGAGAATTATTTTCTCATTGTCAGACAATTTGATGCCTGTCGCTGCCGGCGGCGCAACCGCATTTGTAGCGGCGGTTGTAACCGCAGGGGCAGGAGGAGGCGCCTCAGGGGCGGCTACTTTCAAATAGCTGACCAGCGCATCTATGCCCGCTTCGGGGATGGCGCCTTCAAAGGCTGTCATGGCTACTTTGTTGTACTTTTCGTAAACTGCCTTTGCCTCGGCATCGCCCTGCTCTATCATGCGCGTAGAGTTTTTGATGAACGATTTGACCCACTCGGGTTTGCGGCGGTCTAATATGCCTACCAGATTGGGGCCAATCAAGTCTTCGCCCAGTTTGTGGCAAGTGGTACAGTTTTCCAAAAACAACTTTTTGCCTTCGGCAACCGCCGCATCGTCCTGCGCCTGTGCAAACAGACTGCATCCCGCTATCAGAATGCCTGCTAACGCGGCTTTGGCATATGATTTTAATGGTTGAGTTCGCATAATTAAAATGGCTTAGCGTAAAAAATGTTGGTTAGCGTCTGCCTCATCGCTGTCTTTTAAGGGCAGTTCTGAGAGCGCTTTGATGGAATCCTTGTTAGCGCGGAACGCATAAACAAGCGCGGCGGTGAAGAGCGTAAAAAATATGGTTAGCGAGATGATGGGGTAAATATCTACCCCATCAATAGATTCTAAAACGTTGCGAATCATAGCTGTAACGATTATTGACTGTTTTTCTTAATGTCAGTACCCAGACGTTGCAGATACGCGATAAGCGCCACAATTTCCTTGTCTGATTTGACTTCTATACCAGCCTCTTTCAGGTTTTGCGCGATTTGGTCGGCTTGTTTTTTCAGGTCATCATTGGCGGTCGCTTCGTAGCCTTCGGCATAAGGCACGCCTAAGGTGCGCATAGCCTTGATTTTGTCGCCGGTGTTGTCTATATCCAGCGTTTGTTCAAACAACCACGGATAAGGCGGCATAATGGAGCCGGGTGTCATGGTGGTTGGGTCTAACATGTGATGGTAGTGCCACGAGTCGGGATACTTGCCGCCTAAGCGCAACAAATCAGGGCCGGTGCGTTTAGATCCCCACAAGAAGGGGTGGTCGTACACATACTCGCCCGCTTTGGAATATTCGCCGTAGCGTTCTGTTTCGGAGCGGAAGGGACGGATCATTTGAGAGTGGCAACCTACGCAACCCTCGCGGATGTAAAGGTCTCTGCCTTGCAGTTCCAAAGGCGTATAAGGCATTACGCTTGCAATGGTCGGCACGTTCGATTTAACCAGCCATGTTGGAATCAATTCTACCGCGCTGCCAATCAGAATAGCCACGGTCGCCCAAAATGTCATCTGAACAGGGCGACGCTCTAATCGGCGGTGCCAGAAGTCGCCGGCATGGTTGGCATGCAATATGCCACGCGCATAGGCTTGCGCAGGTTCATCGGCAAGGAATTTACCCCTAACGGCAGTCATAATCAGGTTATAGGTCATCATCAGTACGCCTGTCAGGTAGAGCAAGCCGCCTAAGGCGCGCATGGCGTACATCGGAATAATTGCATTAACGGTCTCAACAAAGTTGGGATATTGCAGCATGCCCTCGGCATTGAACTGTTTCCACATCAAACCTTGCGTAAAGCCAGACCAATACATTGGGATAGCATAAAACAGGATGCCCAGCGTGCCAATCCAGAAGTGAGCGTTAGCCAGTTTCCATGAGTACAGTTGGGTGCGGAACATGCGCGGGAACAGCCAGTAGAACATCGCAAAACTTAGGAAGCCGTTCCAAGCTAATGCCCCAACGTGTACGTGTCCCACAATCCAGTCAGTAAAGTGTCCGATAGCGTTTACATTTTTCAGCGAGAGCATCGGGCCTTCAAAAGTTGCCATGCCGTAGCCTGTCAATGCTACTACAAAGAATTTGAGAATAACATCTTCGCGCACTTTGTCCCAAGCGCCACGCATAGTCAACAGACCATTTACCATACCGCCCCATGAAGGCGCGATAAGCATTACGGAGAACACTGTGCCGAGCGATTGCGCCCAGTCAGGCAAGGCTGAATACAGCAAATGGTGAGGCCCTGCCCATATATAAATGAATATCAGCGACCAGAAGTGAACAATAGACAATCGGTAAGAGTAAACGGGACGCTGCGCCGCCTTAGGCAGGAAATAATACATCAAACCAAGGTAAGGCGTGGTAAGAAAAAATGCTACCGCATTGTGTCCATACCACCATTGCACCAGCGCATCTTGTACGCCTGCAAAGAGCGAATAACTTTTGAAAAATGAGACAGGCAATTCAAACGAATTGACAATATGCAGCACCGCAACCGTTACAAAAGTGGCGATGTAGAACCACATTGCTACATAGATGTGTTCCTCACGGCGTTTAATCATCGTGCCAATCATATTGATGCCAAAAACCACCCAAACAACCGCAATGGCAATGTCAATCGGCCACTCTAACTCGGCGTATTCCTTAGATGTGGTAATGCCCAGCGGTAGGGTGATTGCCGCAGCGACAATGATTAGCTGCCAACCCCAAAAGTGGATTTTGCTAAGTAAATCGCTGTACATGCGCGCTTTGCAAAGCCGCTGAATAGAGTAGTAAACCCCTGCAAAAATGGCGTTGCCCACGAAAGCAAAAATAACGGCGTTGGTGTGTAGCGGGCGCAAGCGACCGAACGTAGTGTACTGAATGCCGAAGTTCAACTCAGGATAAACCAATTGCAGCGCAACCCACAAACCTACGGTCATGCCTACAATGCCAAAAATGATGGAAGCATAGGCAAAATTGCGCACAATCGTATTATCATAACTGAACTGCTCCAGCATCGCCCCGACGGGGACTTTCTTTTCCTCTTGGCTAAGTGTTTGCGGAGTTATCATAATGGTAGCAGATTGTTTGTTTTTACTTTATTTCAGTGGTTGATTTTTCAATTCGTCATCAAAAAGCATCCGAATGCTTGGCGTGTAGCTGTCATCATATTGTCCATTGCGAACCGACCAAATAAATACGCCCAAAAAAATCAGAGCCACCGTAATACTGATTCCGATAAGTAGGAAGATGACGCTCATAAAATTCGCCTTTAAAATTTCTTCAAAACAACAGCACACGGCGGGCAAAAAAGATGATGTAGGTCATCAATTGCAGATTTTTTTGATTTTGACCCGCTACGGTTGCTTATGAGGATACATATTGGAGCGATAGTGTGCAATGCGGCGGACAACTCATGGGAAATAAATGATGACATGTAAAGATTATTCGTACAGCGGGCGCTCAATACAGAGGATGTTTGAGCCTATCAACCCGATAAGGTTGTCTGGGAATCTGATTTTAAAACTAAAAACCCCAAAAAATAAAGCTATGAAATGCGTCATTTGTAAAAATGGTACCACCAAAAGCGGTAAAGTAACCGTAACGCTGGAGCGAAAAGGTTTTATCGTACTGATTAAAAATGTTACTGCACAGGTTTGCAATAACTGCGGTCATTACTACCTGTCAAGCGCTATGACAAGAAAGGTTCTTGAAAAAGGGGAGGAGTCTTTAAAAAAAGGCGTAGAATTGGGAGTAGTAAAAATGCAGCCTGTGTAGATTGCGCATAAGCTCGTTGTTCATATCTTCACGAGCAACGTTTTTTGCTTATGTTAGCGTACTTTGAAGACAACTATGAACCCACCCGGCACAACCCCACAACTCTTTTCACCTTTCGCCATTATCGCAACTGCTGTTGCTTTTGCACTGATTATCTGCGTATTATGGCTCGCCGGCGAACCGCTGATACCTGCATGGACTATCCCGTTAGCAGCAGTTACAGGGACTGCGGCAATCGCATTCATGCTTTGGCGGCAGTTAAATATAATTAATGACAGCATCCAAGCCCAACAAGCCGACTGGCAAAGCCGTAGCGTTGCCGCAGCGGAGGCAGCCAATCGGCAAATTGCACAACTGGAACAGGAACGGCAAGCGTACCAAAAACAAGTCAATGCGCTGTTAAATGCGCTTGAAAAAGCTGCCTTTCAAGGGGATAATTTACAACAGCAGTTGCAGCGCCTAACGGCAGATTTAATTGATTATCAGTGTGTTGCCGCTTTTGAAATTTGGCAGATGCAAGCCGATGAAGTAAACATGATAAGCGGAAAAACAACAAGAACGTATGAAAAGTTGCCGCTCAATACGCCGCAATCATTGTGGGAGTGGTTAGCGCATCAGCCCGAAGGTTTGCGGTGGGACAATGTTGCCGCAACTTTCCCCGAGCAGGCGCAAGCATTTCAGGCGGCGTTTGTACTGCCACAGCAAATTGCCAAAGGGAAATTGCTGACATGGCAGTCTAATACAGGCGAGAAGGGATTTTTCCTATTGGAAAATATTGATAACCAACTGGTTGCAGATGCTTACTGCTACGCTGCCCGTCAGCTATTAAGCCAATATTTCAGCAGGCAAAAAGCCCGACAGCAGGATGAAAAAATCAAGGGACAAACTGAACAAATTGCTGTGGCGCTGGAGCAGTTGCGCCAAAAAGAGGCAAGCATCCAGCAGTTGCAGCAAATAATTAGTGAACTGAACGCCCAAATCAGCGCGCAGAAAAATCAGTATAGGCTGTTGCAAGATGAACATCGTCTTATCTATGAAGGCGCGCCCGGCGGCTTGGCCTATTTTACAGCCGAAGAACCCATCGGCTTGTTTTATGAAACCGATACGCAAGTGCGTTTGTTACATCAGCATTTGAAGCTCAAATCTTGTAACCGTCAGTTTGCGCGGCGCAATGGGCAGGAGCAGCCACAGCAAATGACAGGCACTCGCTTTGAAACGCTGTTTGCCAATCCCAACGGACGCGATACGGTCGCTATTCTGGGGCAAATGCTCAAAGAAGGACAGTTTGCCGAAGAAACGCTGGAGCAAGACAGAGACGGCAACCTATACCGTTGTTACAAGCAATACCGCGCCGTAAAGGCGGACAACCATCTGCTCGGTGTGCTGGCAGCACATTTGCGTTTTGCCAAACTCAATCCCGATGTGTCGCAGGCTGCGCTGCGCGAGCGACAACTGCGGGCATGGGTAACGCGGCAACCTGTTTTTTCCGCTTTGGCAGATGTTTCAGGAATAGTCAAAGAACTTACCCTTGCGCTGGAATTGTTTACAGCTTTGCAAAAAGGACAAAATATTTTTACCATTATCCATCCTGAGGATTTGGCAGAGGTTCAACAAAAATATTATGCCGCCGCCGCGCCCGATAGCCTGCATACCTTCTCGGCGCGTTTCCGCAATAAGGAAAACGACTGGCGCGAAGGCGATTTTGCGCTGCGCAATGTCACCGATGAAGTTGTTGGCGGAGGCATCATCATTGCCATCCACGACGTAACGGAGCGCAACCGACAACGCCGAACCGCCCGAGCGCGCATTGAGTTGCTAACGGCTACTTTAGATAGTGTTGCTGACCCGATAGCTGCAATAGATGTTAAAAATACCTTACTTTATGCCAACCCCGCCATGAAAGCGCTGGCAGGTAATGGACGTTTGGCTGTGGAAACGCTGGCGCATCCGCCCGAAATAGCCGCGCAGTTGCTCTACAAAGGCGGTCAGGCAGAAATCCGCTGGCGTAATCAGGCGTTGCAGCAAACGCAGCGCATGGAAACGCACGTAGTCAGACTTTCCGCAAGTGGGGGAGGGGCGCATACGGTCGTTCATCTGCACAACGTAACCCGCAGCCGCGAACAAACAGAGCGCCTACAACTGCTCGTAGAAAAATTTTCAGGGATAGCCATGCAAACAGCAGCGGCAATAGCTCTCTGTGCCCCCGATGGTGAAATCCGCTGGGCAAATGCGGCGTTCCGGCAGGCGTTGGGATTTGCCGAAGCCGATGCGATGCATCTATCACAACTTGCCGATAGCCAATCAGATGCAAGCCCCTTGTCGCTGCTGGAAGACGCAATCACTCACCCTAATTACCATTTGAGCGCCGCCATTTCCTACCTGAACGCACAGGGCAAAACCTGCTGGGGCGAGTGGACATTCCTCAACTTGCTGCGTCGGGAAGCGCTCAGCGCTGTGCTGATTACGCTGCACGAATGTACCCATGCCAAAATGCAGGTGGAAAAATTAGCCCGACATTATCGCTACACGCAAGCCATGTTGAACGCTACTCAACAGGCAATCATATTAGCTGACAAAGAAGGGCGCGCGCTGCTTTGGACTGCCGCCGCCGACTTCCTGCAACTGCGCGAAGGGCAGCGCATCCAACGCCTGCACGATGCTGACTTTTGGGCGGAAGAAAACGGGCAGACCTTCCGCCATCGCCACTCATTAGCAGGGGAATATATCGTTGCCGATGTGGAAAATATTACGCCTTTGGTTCAACTGCGCGAGGCTTTGGACGAATCTATTGCTGCGGAGAAAGTACAAGTGCAGCACACTTGCGATGTGATTGCTCGCTTTGAAGCCATTATTGCCGAAATGCAAACCCGCATTAACGCCTTGCAACGCACGACGGATTTAGCGGTGCAAACCGCCGCCACCGGCGCTACAGCCATTGCGGAAGCCCGCGCCCTGCTGCCCGAAATAGCGGCGGCAAGCCAACTGCTGCCCAACCTGCAACACCGCATACAAGACTGGTCGGCACTGCTGGAACGCTACGAAGAAATTGACGAAACAACCGACCTCGCCGCCAAACTCTTGGAAATCAATGCGTTCCGAGTAATAATAGAAGGCGATGAACTACCCAAAAAAACTAATTCGCTCATTGCGTCATTTACCGAAAAGCTGCATGCTATCCATCAGGCAATCATCCGCTTGCAGCGCTTAGAGCCTGCGTTGAAATAGGGTGTGGTTTTTTTTTGCGTATTTTTACGATACAGACAATGAAATAATGAATACAACAGCCAATTCATTACTTAACCGAATTAGCATTGACCCTGATATATGTCATGGAAAACCATGTATTCGGGGGATGCGATTTCCTGTGGAGGTGGTGCTGGATATGCTTGGCAGTGGGATGACTATTGCAGAAATTACCGAAGACCATCCTGAACTGGAAGCGGCGGAAATTTTAGCCTGTATTCAGTTTGCAAACAGCCTACGTATCATCAGCGACTAAATTTAGCTTACTTTTTTGCCTACATAACCTCACATGAACCTGAAAACCGCCTTCCGAATGATTTTTAATGCCTGCTTTGCTATTGTGCGGCGCGTCGTGTGGATAGCGGCAGGAGGTGCGGTAGTCAATTGGCTGTTTGCCTTTGTGCTGTTCTTTGTTCTTTCAGGATGGACTTTTGTCAAAGTCGCGCTTGTGATGCTGGTCTTTATGCTAGGCTTCCCGATTGCTTATTTGCTGCTGGGCAAAACCTACGGCTTTCGAAAGGGCATTTATGAATTGGTTACTGTACACAAAACCGCGTTGTTGGAGTATGTGATGTATCAATTGCTGACAACAGCCCAAACCAAGACCTTAGACAACCGGAAAATACAACAAGGTCTGCTGCAAAGCCGCCGCTGGATGGAGGGAATGCCCGCGCCTGTCAAATGGGTAATGCGCATGCTCAAAAGCTACTTGCCACTGAGTGAAATTTTACAGGAAGCAATTCAAAATCAGAAAGTTACAGAGGAAAATCTGACGACGGTCAGTCGCTTGGCTGCGCAAAAGTTAGATGCTCGTACCGAAATTAGTTTGCTGCAACCTTCGCCCTATCCTTTGCAGGGCTTGGCAGCAGGCAATTTGTTGGCGATGATAATAGCCTCATTTTTTTAGCAGTTGTCAGATACTAACAGTTTGTTTTTTACCTGCAATGCTGGCAATGATCTTATCGGCATGTTCGCGCGAGTTTTCAATGAACCACTTATTGGTTTCCATGCCGCCGCAGACTACTCCTGCTACATAAACTCCCTTAGCGTTGCTTTCATGGGTCTCAGGGTCATAAACCGGCGCTTGTTTATCGCCTGTAAATGCCACACCTGCCATTTCCAAAAGGCTGAAGTCGGGGCGATAGCCCGTCATGGCAAGTACGAAATCATTGGGCAGTGTTACGATGCCTTCAGGCGTTTGTACATCAATTTCATCTGGTCTGATAGCAATTAGCGTGGCATTGAAGTAGGCTTTGATACTGCCTTCTTTGATGCGATTTTCTATATCGGGCTTTACCCAGTATTTAACGCTTGGTCGGATTTCGCTTCCTCTAATAATCATTGTAACGTCTGCTCCACGCCGCCAAGTTTCCAGCGCTGCATCTACCGCTGAGTTGGCAGCGCCCACAACGGCAATTTTCTGGAAAGCATAGGGGTGCGCCTCATCGTAATAATGACGTACTTTAGGCAGGTCTTCGCCGGGCACATTGAGTAGGTTGGGCAACCCGTAGAATCCTGTAGCAAAAACAATATTTCGGCTCAAGTACTGATTTTTTGAAGTATGTACGTGAAATGTACCATCTGGCTGCGGGTTTATTACCTGTACTTCTTCATAGAGCCGCACCGACAAGCGAAAGGCAAGCGCTACGCGGCGGTAATAGTCTAATGCTTCGCGGCGACTGGGCTTATCTGCATGAGCAACAAAAGGCACACCGCCAACTTCCAACCGATCTGCGGTTGAAAAGAAGGTCATATTGGCTGGATAATGATAAATCGCATTAACTAAACAGCCCTTTTCTACGATCAGGTAATTAAGCCCCTGCTTTTGAGCGGCTATGCCACAAGCGATACCAATGGGCCCTGCCCCAATAATAAGTACATCTAACATTGCTGACACGTTATTTCAACTTTAGAAGATGCCAAAAAGTTTAGGTCTTTTCTGTTGTGTTTTCTTTGCAGGCGTTTTTTTGACAGGAGCTTTCTTGGTTGGTGTTTTCTTTGCAGGCGCTTTCTTTGTTTGTATTTTTTTGGTTGGTTGTGCAGCCTGTTTGCCTTTGGGTTGGTTTTTAAGCTTTTCAAAGGCTTCTCTTTCGCGCTGATTTTTGAGTTTGATCTCTTCGCGCCTTTTGGCGAGGCGTTCCTTGCGTACTGCATCGCGGTCGGGGGAGTCGTAGCTGAGCGGCGCAACTACGGAAAAACGGATACTCAAAGCATTATCTTTTGTAGCAGGATCGCCTAACTGGCTGATATTGTCTAAATAATCGGTGCGGGTATTCATTAGCCCTACTTCCAGCCCAAGGCCTAAGTAGTTTGGAAATTGATAAGTTCCGCCAATAGCAGTAGGCAGCATGAAAGCAAAATTGCCGTAGGTTTCGTCTGTGGCACGTGTGGCGGGCTGATTGATGAGCGTTCTATTGCGGTTGTCTTTCGGATTGAAGCGCATCAGCCCTGCCCCCTGACTAATGTATAAACGCTGATGCGGTTTTTTGATTATGTTTAGCTGTGCATGTCCCGAAAATTGGAAGAAAGAAGTAGTAAACGAACGGTTGGGAGATCCTGCCTCTGAAGTGTAGAAAACGTTGTTGCCCGTAAGTTGCCCCCAGCCAAACTCTATGGCAGGATTGATCCAGCGGTGGCGTGTTTGTACCAGCCGTCCGTAGAACATGGCGCTAAAAGATTGGTAGTTGCCCAATTCGCCGCTGTAGGCAAGCATAGAAGTACCGACAGCAAGCATGGCAGCAGGTTTGCGTTGTGCATCGTTTACTTGGGATTCCTGTGCAGCAACAGGGGTGTGAAATAGCCAACAAACAATCAGTAACAAAGAGAAATAACGCATGATTCGCATAAAAAAAGGGAAAAGCCCGATTAAAAATAGGCTTTTCCCCTGAAAGTGTGGAACTATTCCGCGATTAATTTTTTTTCTGCAACTGCTCAATCTTCACTTCAATCGCATCGGCTTCTTTCTTTTTGCCGATGGTGTAGAGGATTCTTGAATAGCCTTCCAACAGTTCTACATTGTC
Source organism: Rhodoflexus sp. (assembly GCF_053489755.1). Classification (NCBI taxonomy): domain Bacteria; kingdom Pseudomonadati; phylum Bacteroidota; class Cytophagia; order Cytophagales; family Thermoflexibacteraceae; genus Rhodoflexus; species Rhodoflexus sp. The sequence continues at coordinate 35,214 of NZ_JBRCHD010000001.1, read as the reverse complement.
AGGATAGATAGAAACAGCCTGCTTGAACCATGGCTCAGCTTCTTTTACGCGCTTGGTTTTTTCGTACACGTACAACAGGTTTTGGAGCGTTTCTACGTCAGTTGGTTTCTTTTTCACGGCAGCCTCTACCAGCGGTACGACGTCTTGAACTCTACCTACTTTATCGGCAGACTGAATATAGCTTAGCATCAGGGTTGCATCATCAGGGTTTTTATCTACTGCAGCCTTGTAGAATGGCAGCATGTCGGCCGGTTTTTCCAGAATCGTAAAAATTGTATTCAACGCGTTGAGTCGTTGCAAGTCGTCAGGGTTGTTTTTAGTAGTCTTCTCAAAGAAAGGCAGCGCTTGTTCAAAGTAAACTTTCGCACGGTTAATAACCGCCTGACCGTCTTTTTTAAAGGTTTCTATGTCCATGTTATCGGCTTCCTTTTTGATAGCCGCGCCTTTGTTGTAGTAGAATGCGCCTAAACTGTAGATGGCATCGTCGTTCTCAGGTTGTGTTTCGTAGGCGATCTTGTATGCCTTTTCAGCAGCCTCGAGATTTTTGGCATTCTCTTGCAGGATACCCAGATTCAGCGCGATAGGGAAGCGCTCAGCAGGATCTGTCGTAGTTTCAAGGGCTTTTTCAAGATCCACAATTGCATCCTTTTCTTTGCCTGTCTTCATGTACACCTGAATCTGCTGGAACATCAAGTTCTTATCTGTAGGATTCTTTGCGCGTGCTTCTTTCAGGATTTCCAGTGCTTTCTCGTAGTTTTCGTCTATGTTGATGTACTTATCGAGCAGGGCATAGTAAACAGAGACATCTTGCACGCCCAGTTTGATACATTTTTGAGCTAGTTCTTCTACTTTTTTGTAGTCCTTTTTGTTCTGCTGCGAAGTAGCAACAAGCGCAAAGAAGGCAGCCAATGTATCCGTAGGTTGCATCATGCTGGCACGCTCAAAGTTAGCAGCTGCTTTCTCAAAGTCGTTGTCGTTTTGATAGGCAGATACACCCCAGTTGAAATATTTGGCATAGATGTTCTGAATCTTGGGCATAGTTCTGATCTGATAGCCTTTGCTTAGTTCTACAGCCTTTGCATAAGACTCATTCACAATTGCCAAGCGCTTATTAACAGCCTCAAAGTCGGTACTGGCACTGTCAATCATGGCAAATTCTGCATAGATATCTCCGCGTAGTTCCCATGCCTTAGGATCGTTTTTGTACTTTTCGGATTCGAAAGACTTTTCTATCTCAGTAGCGGCAGTAGCAAAATCTTTCTTTTTGAAAGATCCCTCGGCAGTTTTGTACGCTTCTTTAGCACGTGCAGTTACTTCTTTGTCTTCTTTCTGTGCATATCCACAGTAAGCGAGTGCCGCGAAAGTGACGGCAAATAACAACTTCTTCATCGTCGTTGGTATATTAAGTTCAAAAATCAGTTAAGTGGCTACTCTGTAAAGGTTGTATTATTCTCTGTTGAAGTAATATCTTCACTCAAGCCCTCAATTTTGGCTATAGATGAGATCTCGTCGTCTTCGTTGAGGCGGATAAGTTTTACGCCCTGTGTGGCCCTGCCCATCACGCGCAGTTCATCTACCGAAATGCGGATGGTGATGCCCGACTTGTTGATGATCATTAGTTGGTCGGTATCTACCACCTCTTGGATGCTTACCAGCGCGCCGGTTTTTTCGGTAATGTTCATCGTTTTGACACCTTTGCCGCCGCGGTTGGTGATGCGGTAATCTTCCACAGGCGAGCGCTTGCCATAGCCTTTTTCTGATACGACCAAAATTTGGCTCTCTGGTCTGCTAATGGCAATCATGCCGACTACTTTATCGTTTTCTTCGTCGAAACTGATGCCCGTAACCCCGGCGGCGGTTCTTCCCATCGGGCGCACGCGGCTCTCATTGAAACGAACAGCCCTACCCGAACGCACGGCAATGACAATATCATCCTTGCCGCTTGTCAAGCGCACATCCAACAAGTTGTCGCCTTCGTTGATGGTGATAGCGTAGATGCCTGCCGCGCGTGGACGCGAAAAGGCTTCTAACGTTGTTTTTTTGATGATGCCCTGCTCGGTACACATCACAATGTAGGTGTTGTTGATGTATTCGGGGTCGCTTAACGTGCGGACTTTCAGTGCGGTGCGCACTTTTTCGTCCGGCTCAATTTGAATCAGGTTCTGAATCGGGCGACCTTTGGCTGTTTTGCTGCCTTCGGGAATTTCATATGCTTTCAGCCAGTAAAGGCGACCTTTGTTAGTAAAGAACAGCACATAGCTGTGCATATTGGCAATGAACAACTGTTCGGTGAAGTCGTCCTCCTTGCTGCCTGCCCCGCGCGAGCCTACTCCGCCGCGGCTTTGCGTGCGGTATTCGGAAAGCGGGGTTCGCTTGATGTAGCCCTGATGGGAAATAGTGATGACCATTTCCTCATCGGCAATCATATCTTCAATGTTGATGTCCTCGGCGCTGTGAACAATAGCGGTGCGACGGGCATCGCCATACTTGTCTTTCAGTTCGCGCAGTTCGTCTTGGATGATGCTCATGCGCAAACGTTCATCTGCCAAAATGTTGCGCAAGCGCTCAATGGTTGCCACCAAGTTGTTGTATTCGTTTTGCAGTTTGTTGCGCTCCAAACCTGTGAGACGTTGCAGGCGCATATCCAGAATTGCCTGCGCCTGAATTTCGCTGAAACCGAACTTTTCTTCCAATCCTAATTTGGCAACAGCGGCATCTGCCGAAGCGCGAATGTGGCTAATGACTTCATCAATAATATCTAAGGCTTTAAGCAGACCTTCCAGCACGTGGGCGCGTTTTTCGGCTTCCTCCAAATCGAAGCGGGTGCGGCGCACAACAATTTCATGACGGTGTTCTACATAGTAGCGGATCAGGTCTTTGAGGTTGAGCGTCATCGGGCGACCTTTCACCAGCGCCACGTTGTTGATGCTGAAAGAAACCTGTAAGGATGTAAAAGCGTAAAGCGTGTTGAGCACGACCTGCGCATTGGCATCTTTCTTCAGTTCGTACACAACGCGCACCCCTTCGCGGTCGGACTCATCGCGGATGGCTGAAATGCCTTCAATTTTCTTTTCATTGACCAGCGCGGCGGTTTTTTCAATCATTTGCGCCTTATTGACCTGATAAGGCAACTCGGTTACAACGATTTGCTGACGACCCGAGGGCAGCTCTTCAATGGTAGCCACGCTGCGGATAACCACGCGCCCGCGACCTGTTTCGTACGCATCTTTTACGCCTTGATAGCCGTAAATAATGCCTCCGGTAGGGAAGTCGGGAGCTTTGATGTATTGCATCAACTCCGAAATACTGATTTGCGGATGATCAATGTAGGCAATGATGCCATCAACTACTTCGCCGAGATTGTGCGGGGCCATATTGGTAGCCATACCTACGGCAATACCCGATGAGCCGTTTACCAACAGATTAGGAATTTTGGCAGGCAACACAGAAGGCTCCTCGAGCGAGTCGTCGAAATTGGGCTGAAAATCAATCGTATTTTTATTGATGTCTGCCAACATTTCTTCGGCTATGCGGCGCAGGCGAGCTTCGGTGTAGCGCATCGCCGCTGCGTTGTCCCCGTCCATCGAGCCAAAGTTGCCTTGACCGTCCACCATCATATAGCGAAGGCTCCAAGGCTGGGCCATGCGCACCATCGCATCGTAAACGGCAGAGTCGCCGTGTGGGTGATATTTACCCAACACTTCGCCGACAATACGGGCAGATTTTTTGTAAGGTTTGTTAGGCGCTAATCCTAATTCATCCATAGCGTATAAGATACGGCGATGAACAGGTTTCAGACCGTCGCGAACATCGGGCAGCGCGCGGGAAACAATGACAGACATAGAATAATCTATGTACGCTCCCCGCATTTCATCCTCGATATTAATTGGAATAATATTTCCTTTTTGCATGGGCGCTCGTTTAGCGGGAAAGATATTTACACGGGTGCAAACATCTCTCCACGATTGAAAAAGTTATGCTTAAATGCGGCGCAAGTTACGAAAATACGACTAAATTATTTCTTAGCGGCAGGGTCTTTCTTACCGAATATAGAAAAGTGAACGTAGCGTTTAGGTCGCGCTTTGAGGTCTATAAACAGACTGTCTAAATGTACCAGCGTGCGGTTCAGGTTAGTATGCAGCGAATCGGTAGCTACTAACTTGCCGATTGTTCCCTGACCTTGTTCGATAGCCTGTAAATTTTTTTGCAAACTCTCTAACGTTTGGTTAGCACGATTTACCGTTGCGGCCAATTGCATCGCGTTGAGCGAATCGGCAAAAACATTTAGTTTGCCAATAATTGGGCGAATGTTCTTTTCTGTTTCTAAAAGCCGTTCGGAAAGTTCTTTCAGGTTGGAGATTGAAAGGGATATTTTGTCATTATTTGTTAGCAATAGCTCTTTGGCTTGGCCTGAGGCATCGGCAATATTGGTTATCATACGGCGGGCCTCGACGCTTGTGCCTTGATATTCTTTGATCAAAAGGTTGATATTGACCAATGTAGAGTCTAAACCTTTAATAACGGGCGAGGCTCTTTCCATCAGCATTTCGGTCATGCCGCTTTCCCGTCTGGCTATCAGCGTATCGCCTTTTTTGAGTTTTTGGTCAGAAAAAGCTACAAATAGATCTATTTTTTTTCCGCCGAGCAAGCCGTTGTCCGACAGTTGGGCAATCGTTCCCTTGCCGAGTTGAATGTCGTCTTGGATGTCGAGCGCTACCAGCAGTTGGTTGCTGCGTTCTTGCAGAATTTTAATAGCCGCTACTCTTCCAACCGACATGCCATTGATTTGCACTTGATTAGAAACGGTCAGCCCATCTACGCGGTCGTAAACAACATAGTAAGTTGTAGTAGGGTCAAAGAAGTCTATACCTTTCAGATAATTAAAGCCTACATATAGGATCACACCGGCGATTAATGCCAGCAAACCCACTTTTAGTTCGCTTGATAGTTTCACGTCTTTGCTTTATTTGGTACAAAGATGAAAAAAATGCGGGATTTTTAAAATTCTACGTTTTTAAGTAGTTGATAGTCAATTCATTATTTTTCGATGTATTCCTTGTATTCTCGGATGGAGCGGAAAATGACAGATGCGGTTTCGTTGATCCCCTCTTCGCTGTCCAAGTATTTCTCCTCTTCGCTGTTGGTCAGATAGCCTACCTCGATCAGCACGGAAGGCATGTAAGTTTTCCAAAGAACGAGCAAATTTGCTTGCTTTACGCCACGACTAATGCGATTGGTTAGTAACTTGTTGCCGAAATTTTTTTCGATAATATTAGCCATCTCGATGCTGTGTTTTTGTACAATATTTTGTCGGGTGTACATGGCTATAAAGTCAATGTCATCGTCTCTTACGGCATTGAAATCGCGGTAGTCTCTTTTTGCGTTTTTTTCGTAGTTAATGACTTTATTTTCGCGCATCACTGTTTCTATATGCTCTTGAGTAGAGGAAATACCCAGCACAAAAGTTTCTGTTCCTTTGATGTTAGGATTGGACGAAGCATTAGCATGGATGGAAACAAACAGATCAGCACCTTCCTTGTTGGCTAATCTGGCTCTGTCTAATAGTGATACAAATTGGTCTTCCTCGCGCGTGTACAAATAAGAAACTTCAGGCATATATATTTTGAGCATACTGCCCACCTGTGTGGTTACTGCAAAAGCAATTTTCTTTTCTTGCGTATGATTAGCACCCAAAGCACCCGAGTCTTTTCCGCCGTGTCCACCGTCTAAGACAACTTTGCGCACTTTATTACTGATAAAATTTGCATTGGAGAAGGATAACACGAAGAAAGCTAATGTTAGTAGTGAGATGTTAATGAGGGGTTTCATATAATTAACAAATGTTAAAGTGATTCATGGCATGTTTCAAACAGTTGTAAAAGTATATAGGTGCCACTAATATTGCGTGTTATCTAATTCAAAATTTTTGAAAAAGTTATCAAAAATTACATTGAAGCTATGCTGTGTGTATTGGGGACTATTTTTTAGCCAATTTCTCACAGCACAAACTACCTCACCCGTTGGATCACCAATACGAGATACGGCAGTAATTGTTATTGATTCGTTAGATATTTTACAAGATTCTGCTGCTCGTTCCGCACCTCAAGGCGACATTACAACTACCATCAAATATGCGGCCAAAGATTCAATCCGTTTTGATGTGAGGAGGCGCATGATTTACATGTATGGCGAGTCCAAAATTGACTACGGAGACATTTCGCTCAAGGCATCCAGAATAGAGATTGACTGGGAGAAAAGTGTTATAAAAGCCTCATATACAAGGGATAGCGCAACAAATGCCGAGATCGGGCTGCCCGAATTTACCGATCGGGGCGATACCTACACTTCCAAAGGGCTTTCTTACAATTTTAAGACTAGAAAAGCCAAAGTTGCAGGCGTAACAACCAAGTACGGCGAGGGTTTCATCCTGATGGATAATGTTAAGAAGGATGAGAACGACAACTCGTATGGAGAAAACGGCATCTATACGACCTGTGATTTGCCTGTACCACACTTTGGTATCCGTGCTCAAAAAATGAAAGTTATTCCCGGAAAAGTGATAGTTGCAGGGCTTTTCAATTTAGAAATTAACCAAATTCCTACGCCTTTGGGCTTTGTTTTTGGAATGTTTCCACAGCCTAAGACGCGTTCATCGGGCTTTGTCATGCCGCAATACGGCGAAACCCGCGAACGCGGATTTTTCCTAAGTCAGGGTGGTTTTTACTTTGTTATCAACGACAATATGGATCTTTCGCTGCTTGGGGAGATACACACCAAGGGAGGCTGGGGGCTTACGGCGGCTACCCAGTACAAAAAGCGTTACGCCTACAACGGTCAGTTGCGCTTCCAGTACAACCGACGGATCAACGAGGTACCCGGACGGGTAGAAAACAACGTCGTTAATGACTTCAATATCAGCTGGAATCACACTCCCGAAAGTCGTGGAGACAGCCGCTTCAGTGCCAGTGTGAATGCCGGTACGAATACTTTTGGACGCAACAACGCTCCGCAGTTGAACAACTTTCAATCTTCAGCATTTAACTCTAATATTTCCTACAGTAAGAATTTTACCGGAACGCCCATAACCGCAGGGGCAAACTTACGCCACGAGCAAAATATTGTTACCCGCGTGGTGAGCATATTCCCCGAAGCCAATGTAGGAATCAACCGTATCTTTCCTTTCAAGGGCAAAAAAAGCGACAGCAAATCCATTTTAAGCCAGTTGAACCTGAGCTATACAGGCAGGGCGAGGGCTGTAATTACCAACAATCGTCAAGGGCAGTCGTTTCCTTTCAGAGTGGCGGGCAACTTAGACACGGCAGGCAGAGCAGTCAATCAGATTCCTGCGAGCTTTCTGCCCTTTAATTTCGAGAACCTGAGCACCATTCTGGCGCGTTCACAAATGGGTGTGCAGCACAATATTCCCGTAACGACGGCCGTAACGCTTTTCAAGTATTTTACGACGAGTTTCAATGGCAACTACTCCGAGGTATGGTATCCCGAACGCTACGTGTACACACTGGAGCGCAACGATATTGTTCGCATTGATACCATTCGCGGCTTTTCGCGTTTTTATTCGTACAACATCGGCACCTCTGTACAGACGCGACTCTATGGCTTTTTCTATCCCAAATCGAAAAAGATTGATCGGATTCGTTTAACGATCAACCCGAGCGCGGGTTTGAGCTATCAGCCTGATTTTGGCGATCCGCGCTTCAACTTCTTTGACAACTTGACCATTCAGGCCGAGAACCAGCAAAACCCCAATTTGGTGCGCCAGAGTCGCCTCAACGGTATTTATGGGCAGCCTGTTTCGGGGCGGCAAGGCAATATCAGTCTTGGACTGACCAATACGCTGGAGATGAAAATGAAGGTTAAGCAAGACACATCTGCCGCACCCAATGCTAAGCCGCCTAAGGCGGAAAAGATTATGCTGCTCGATAACTTCAGTTTCAATACGAGCTACAACATGATTGCAGACTCGTTCAAACTTGCACCTATTGCCATTGCAGCGCGGACGAACCTTTTCAAGAAGTTCAATGTATCGGCCAGTGCCACCTTAGATCCTTATGGATTCGAACTGCTGCGCGTAGATACTGCCAGAGGAACGCGCAACGTGATTCAGCGACGCAATCAAACCTATGCCTGGCAAAATGGCAACGGCATTGGCAACATCACAAACGCAAATATTGCGATTACAACTAACTTTGCCCCGCCACAGGCAAACCGACAGCTTCGATCCAATAAAGCCAGCCAAGAAGAACTGGATTTTATCAGTCGGAATCGCAATATGTACATAGACTTTACGCTGCCCTGGACGCTGAGCGTGAGCTATAACCTCTCCTACAACAAAATCGGTTTTCAAGAGGCACGCGTAACGCAGACGCTGAATTTTAACGGCGATGTGAAGATGACCGAAAAGTGGAAAATTGGCTTTAATTCGGGCTATGATTTCGAGTCCAAAGGCTTGAGTTTCACTCAGTTTACTATCTATCGCGACCTGCATTGCTGGGTAATGAACGTCAGTTGGATTCCGTTCGGCCCGCGGGCAGGTTATACCTTAGACATCAACGTGCGGGCTTCTGTCCTTTCCGACCTCAAACTCAGCCGCCGCAACCTTTGGTACTTCAGATAGGACGTGCAGTTCTATAAGGCTGACATGAGTCATTCTGAAAATCTACATACAACACGGATTCAGGCAGATAACACAGATCAACACTGTTTGGATCAATCAACAAATCCGCTCGTTGCTGCATCGCTGTGTTATCCATCCAAATCCGTGCTATCCTCCCTAAAACTCAATAATAAAGCCCAGCGTAGGCACGACCGAAGGGTCGTTGTTGAGCAGGATGAACGGAATACCATTGCTGCCGTCGGCTGCCAGCGGCTGTCCATCGGTGGTTGCAAAGCCGCTGTTATCAGCCGTCCGCTGGAAAGTAAACTGCGGGAAGGCTGGATTAGGCTGTACAAAAGCATTTTGTACGTCAAAATACAGGTCAATAGTAGCGCGGCGCAGGTTCCACTTCTTGTCAATGCGGAAGTCGAACTGGCTGAAATTACCCAAACGCAGCGAGTTCACGCGGTTGAAGTCCAGTACGCCTGTGCCTAAGCTCAGGAAGTTGCGCTGGCTTGCTTCCATATCAAACGGCGTGTAAGGCGCGCCGCCGGCAAAGCGATATTTCAAGCCCATTTCCCAGCCTTTGTTGAACTTGCGCCCAAACAGCGCTGAAATCAGGTGGCGATTGTCCCATGCCGAAGGCACAAGCACACCGTTGATGCCTGCAAATTCGCTGCGCACAAAGGTATAAGAGAACACAGCGAAAATATTCTTGGTCAGTTTTTGTTGGAAGAAAAACTCAAAGCCATAGGCGCGCCCTGTGCCGTCCGATTGTACGGCTTCGTTGCCGATTGCGCCGAAATCGCCGCCTTGGTTGGCAAGGCTGATGCCGTCTCGAATAGAAATTGGATAGTTGGCGTAGTTTTTCCAAAAGCCTTCTAATGTGAAGCGTGTACTTGGGCGCGGAATAAATTCCAAACCGGCTACGTAGTGGTCGCTGCGGGTGTACTTGCTGTCGCGGTTGGCAAAATTGCCCTGCTCATCCTGAAAGCCGAGAATGGTGTAAATCGGCAACTTGTAGTAGCGTCCTGCCGAAACGTTTACGCTCCACTTATTAGACAGTAAGTAGGAAAGGGCCGCACGCGGCGAAAGCGTTTCCAGCGGATTGTTGCCCGATGTGGTGAAGTCGTTCATATCGGTGCGCAAACCACCCGAAAAGCTCAGACGGTCGTTGAGGAAACTGCGGGCAGCCTGCACAAAAGCTCCATAGCGGAAAAAGTCAATGCCTGTGTCAAAACTCACATTAATGGCAGGCTGAATCAGTTGCCCCTGTGAGTTGCGGATTTCGCGACGGATACGGGTAAACACATCATTATTAAATTTGACATATTGCCCTACCGCGCCATAAGAATATTTCCAACCGTTCCATGTTTTATTGACATCTATGCGCAGCTTATTTTCAATTTCCTGTGAACGCACGCGCAACAGGCGGCGGCTCTCATCGCCTTCCTGACGGTCTTCAAAACGGTCTAAGCTGTTGTCAAACATGTTGCGACTTAGGGCTACATTGAGGAAGCCCCTGTCCAAAGAGCGGCGCAGGCTTACACCAAAGGTGTAGTTCCACTGCTGGATAGATGGCTGCGAACGAAGCACATAATCGTTTTCGGGTGTGGTTTCGCGTGGCTGCGCGAAGCTGAACTCATCAATCGCACCTATGCCGATGAAATTGAGCGTGGTTTTCGGGTTGATTTTGTGGGTTACTTTGTACTGAAAATCCCAGTAGTTGGGGCGAATCGGCAGGTCAATCGCCTGAAACAGAAATTGCAGGTAAGAACGGCGCACCGATGCCAAAAAAGTTGTTTTTTGGGAAAGCGGCCCTTCGGTTGTAAGCGCCAGTTCGGTGCTGCTCAGGCGCACATTGCCCTGAAAGCGATCGGGGTTGCCGTCGCGCTGCTTGAATTGGAACACAGAAGCCAGCGCATTGTCGTAGCGGGCATCAAAGCTGGACGATTTCAGCGTTACATCTTCAATGAACGATACGTTCAGAATACCGACAGGGCCGCCCGCGCTGCCCTGCGTAGCAAAGTGGTTGATGACAGGAATTTCAATACCATCCAGATAATACACGTTCTCGTTAGGAGCGCCGCCGCGAATGATAATATCGTTGCGAAAACCGCCAATGCCGGTCGTGCCACCTACGCCGGGTAGCGACTGCACCACCCGCGAAATGTCAAAATTTCCACCCGGATTGCTGCGAATTTCTTCTGTCGTAAGTCGCTGAATGGAGTTGGGGGAAACGGCAGACGTTACGGCAATTGAGCGGTTGGCTGTGATTTCCACCTCGCCTAATTGGGAAACAGCCTCTTCCAGTTCTATGTTGAAAGTGTTGGCGTTGCCCGAAGTAACCACGATGTTGAACAAGACAAAAGGCTTATAGCCAATCAGGCTGATCTTGATGTTGTAGCTACCCGTCGGGATGCCTGCAATGCGAAAACGACCCTCTGTGTCGGTTGCAGCGCCCAGCGTAGTGCCTTCAACTGCTACCGAAACACCAACCAGCGGCTCTTGCGTGGCTTTGTCGCGAACCGTGCCGCTCACTACGCCCGTAGCCTGAGCAAAAAGCTGCTGCGCCGCCAGTAACAAAACCGCGAGTACAGCTAATCGCTTCAAAAAGAATGTTTTTGTACTAAAATACAGGTTCATTGCTCTGATAAAGTTTAATCATAGCGCAAATGTAGCTGCAAATGGATCAAATGAAAATGTTTTCGTACTTTATTTTTGATTTTTAATAGGTTTTCGTACTTTTGTAGAGAGCAAATAAATTCATGTCTTACGCATTTATCCGACAACTGACCGAAGCGGCCGAGCAATACGAAGCGCAAAAAGGCAACCCGCAAGACCTTGCCGCGTTTGGGGCATGGTTGCAAGCGCGTCATAGCGGCACACAGCCGCCCTTGCAGCAGCCGTCTGGTCCGCAGGCAGCACGGGAAACCATCGAATCGCGTATAGGCAGTTATATTATTTTCCTTTATCGCTATGCCAAGAGCTACACCAAAAAAGCATTGGAAGGCAGTCCGCTGCAAACCATTGATGAGTTTTCATTTCTGATTTCGCTGATGTTTGGCGGGAGCAAAACCAAAACCGAACTCATCCAACATACAGTACAGGAAAAAACATCGGGTATGGAAGTGATTAAAAGGCTGCTCAGGCAGGGGTTTATCAGGCAGGAAGAAGACAGTACCGACCGCCGCAGCAAGCGCCTGTACATTACGCCAAGCGGACAGCAGGTACTTTTTGAATTATTTGAAAAAATGAACCAAGTATCGCAAATTGTAGCAGGCAACCTCAGCACAGCAGAACGTGAACTGTTGGCGCAACTGTTGCACAAACTGCACCTGTTCCACAAGCCCATTTTTTTAGAACGGAAAGAGGCTTCGCTGACAGAGATTTACGAGCAAGTTGTGAATTGAAATTTGGGCTTCGGTTTTTATTAATCGCCTGCGTAGAACAGCCCTTTAATGATTGCTTCGCCAAACTGTTCTTGCGTGAACTGCATCTAGCCTATCTGTCCGAAGGAGGTTTTAACTAAATCATGCGAATCAGGTGTAAGCATCTGTTAAAAACAAATGTGGCAAGCCAACGAACTTATATAATATGCACAAAATATAGCTCATTGCGCTTGACGAAAAATCCAGATAGCCGCTACTCCCGTAATGCACATCGCAATGCCATAGACCGCTGCCGGAACTGCCATTTCGGGACGATTGAGCAGGAAAGGACTGGAGGCGATTGTAATGCCAAGTGTTCCGTTCTGAATACCCGTTTCAATAGCAATAGTAATAGCCTGACTGACGGGCAGTTTAAGCAGTTTTCCTATCAGAAAGCCAAGCGAGAGCGATGCCACATTGAGCGCCAGCACCACAGGCCCGGCCTGTGCGACAAAGTCCCAAACGCTGCCTCTCTGCTGAATCACAAGGACGATCAGCACGACAGCCAGCACAATGAACAGGGCAGAAATCCAACTCATAGGCTTTTCGAACCAACGGGCAAAACGAGGGAAAAAACTGCTGACAGCCATACCAATACTGACAGGCAGCACCGTAAGCGTAATAATTTGCAAAATCGTTTTGAGTACAGGCAGTTGTATGTCTTGCCCCTCACCTGTAAAATAAGTAAGTGCGGCATTGATTATCAGCGGTATAGAAAAAACTGTTACCACACTGGATAGCGCCGTCAGTGTGATAGACAGCGCAACATCGCCGCGCGAAAAGTAAGTGATGAGGTTGGAGGTAGCTCCGCCCGGACAGGCAGCTACGATCATTACACCAACGGCAATCACCGTCGGCAGTGGCCAAATGCTTACGATCAGCCAGCCGAGCAAGGGTAAAAGCAGGACTTGGCTTGCCAGCCCTACAAGCGCTGCTTTGGGAAATACAGCTACACGTTTGAAATCGGCGGGGCTAAGCGTCATCCCCATACCCAACATCAGTGTAGCTAAGATAGCCGGAAAAAGTACTCCCGAAATAAATGCGGTATCCATGATTTCTTTACAAGCAAGGTGTGCGAAGAAAATTAAGTAAACTTATCTGCAAATAACCTGCTTTACCTTAAATTCGTTGTATCTGCAACGACAAGTATTCAAACCAATGACGATACACCCCTTGATGCGCATAGGCGCTCTCTTATTGATGTTTCTTTGCCTTGATTTATCAACGGCTCATGCACAAGCGGCTGATTCCTTGCAGGAGGGCAAATATTCGGGTAATTTCCGCGCGGGAAAGCGCCACGGACGCGGTACCTTCACTTGGCCCGATGGTAGCACCTACGTTGGTATGTGGCGCAACGGACTGATGGAGGGGCGCGGTACATACACCGGCAAAGATGGGACTACTTACACAGGCGACTGGCTGCAAGGCAAACGCAACGGTTTCGGAACTTACACATGGCCCAATGGCGACCGCTACGTAGGACGATTTATCAACGATAAACGCGATGGGGAAGGTAAACTGACTACAGCAGACGGCGGCTCGCACGAGGGTAAATGGTTGGCAGACGAACCCAATGGCTACGGAGTCCGTATCTGGGCGAGCGGAGCCAAGTACATGGGCGACTGGAAGCAAGGCAAGCGCCACGGACGAGGCGTGATGATCTACCCCGACGGGCGCATAGATCAGGGCGACTTTGCCAACGACAATTATATTCCCTGTAAGTGTGCAGATTCGTTAATAACAGTAGAGACTGCCATTGAGCGCTCAGATGCCGTTTTTCACGGGAAAATTACAGGATTTATAGACATGGGCGCTAAGAAATATGCTATTTTTGATGTTATTCAACTTTGGAAGGGAATCGTTTTGCAAGACCGCAACTTATACGTGGAGATAGGCTTCGGTTCTTGCGACTGGCTTTTTTTCAAAGGCGAAGAATATCTGATCTATGCCACTGCCAATGCAGATTATACCTATACAACCAGTACCTGTACCCGCAGCGACCTGATCATTCGCGCTCGGCATGATCTGTCAGTGCTTGCAAGATTAGAGTGCGTGAAAAATCGTGCGGTGGACGTGCGGACAGGCAGTTTTTCAAGCACCACTGCGGCTTCCGTTTGCGGCTGCGACGGTATGACCTATCGCAACGCTGCCGAAGCGCTGCGCAATGGCATCTCGCAGTGGAAAGCCGGACGCTGCCAGACGCAATAAACAGGCTAATGGTCGTTTGTGCGGAAGGTTAGGACTTATGAAAAGGTTAATGTGTGGTTTTTTTTCATAAGTCCTGCCATCTCTGACCAGCGCCATGATTCTTTGAATAATTTTATTTTTGACTACATGAGGAGGCTGTCCAAAAAGTACACAGGCTTTAGTCTGTGCTACGTTCATTCTTTTTGGACAGCCTCAGAAAAAGGGCAGAGATGATTTCAATACTGCCAATATGCCATCCTTACGACCCGAACTATGCTCAAAAGGTGCTATACCACAATAGCAAGCCGATTTTTTGCCAAACTGAATTCTGTAACCCCTCCGTATAGCAACCAATAAAGCAATATCTGCCTGTAGCCTGCGTTGAGTTTATATGGTAATAGTTTCGCCGATAGCAGGCAATAGCAGTTCTTTACCTTTGGCAGCGAAATGTGCCTTTGCCTTTGCTGTATCAATTTCGATGGGCGGAAAGGTATTATAGTGAATGCCCATCACTCTATTGCACTGTACAAAGTCGGCGGCGATGGCTGCGTCTTCATAGCCCATCGTAAAGTTGTCGCCGATAGGTAAAAATGCTAAGTCTAACTTGGGACAAGTCATTGGTATAAGTTGCATATCTTGTGTAAGGGCGGTATCGCCGGCAGCGTAGAAGCAGCCTGCATCGCCCCAGATAACGAAGCCGCCGGGATTTCCGCCGTTGCTGCCGTCGGGCAGGGTGCTGGAATGCACCGCATTCACATATTTCACTGTTCCAAAGTCAAAATTAAACTTGCCTCCGTGATTCATCGGATGTCCTTTCTTAAGTCCTTTTTCACTGAACCATGTAACGATTTCAAAGTTAGAGATCAGGGTCGCATCGGTATTTTTTGTGATAGCTTCTACGTCGAGCATGTGATCTTGATGTCCATGTGTAACGAGGATGTAGTCTGCTTTAATCTGTTGCCAGTCAATATGTGCCGCCAGTGGATTGGCAGAGATGAAAGGGTCGAACAAGAGATTTTTGCTTCCAAATGCTACCAGAAAGCAGGAGTGTCCGAAATAAGTGATTTTCATAGTAACAGCGTTATGTTTGAAGATTGAGTATAAAGTTAAAATAGTGGTGTGCCATCCATTTGGGCAGGTTGCGCTATGCCCATAAGTTTTAAAATGGTGGGAGCAACGTCGGCTAATTTGCCGTCTTGCAGGCTGATTTTTCCCCTTAATGCGTCATCTGCCAAAATGCAAGGCACTAAATTGGTGGTGTGCGCCGTGTTAGGCGTGCCATCGGGGTTAATCATGATGTCGGCGTTGCCATGGTCGGCAATGATGATAGCTGTATAGCCGTTTGCAAGGGCTGTTTCCACCACTTTTTGTGTGCAAGCATCCACCGTTTCGCAAGCCTTGACTGCCGCTTCAAAAACGCCCGTATGCCCTACCATGTCGGGATTGGCAAAATTGAGGCAAATAAAATCGGCGCTGCGGGCTTGCAGTTCGGGAATAATTGCATCGCGGATGTCGGCCGCGCTCATTTCAGGCTGTAAATCGTAGGTTGCAACCTTGGGCGAAGGACACAAAATCCGTTTTTCCCCCACAAAAGGCTCCTCTCTTCCACCGGAGAAAAAGAAAGTAACATGTGGGTATTTTTCGGTTTCTGCAATGCGGATTTGGGTTTTGCCTGCCGCTGCCAGTACTTCGCCGAGCGTGTTTTGCATGTTGTCGTCTTCGTACATGACTTGTACGTCTTTGAAAGTATCGTCGTAGCGCGTCATGGTCAGATAATACAATTTCAATGGCTGCATGCCTTGTTCGGGGAATGCCTGTTGGGTCAGCGCCAGTGTGATTTCGCGCCCGCGGTCGGTGCGGAAATTGAAACACAGCACTACGTCGCCTTCGGCAATAGTAGCCAGCGGCTGTCCTTTGGTATCGGTGCAGATAATCGGTTGGATGAACTCATCGGTAACGCCTGCAGCATAGGAAGCGCGGATGCCTTCTGTAGCTGAAGCAAATTGATCACCGATACCGCGTACCATTGCATCATAGGCAAGTTTGACGCGTTCCCAGCGCTTGTCTCTGTCCATCGCATAGTAACGACCTGTAACAGAGGCGATTTTGCCCGTCGTACTTTTCAGATGCTCGTTTAATTCGTCTATGAAACCCAAGCCCGACTGTGGGTCGGTATCGCGCCCGTCGGTGAAGGCATGTACATACACTTCCGAAAGTCCATATTTGTGCGCCGCTATGGTCAGCGCTTTGAGGTGGTTGATATGCGAGTGGATGCCGCCGTCGGAAACCAGCCCGATAAAGTGAACTTTCTTATGATTGGTTTTCGCATATTGAAACGCCTGTAACAGCACGGGATTTTCCTGCATGGTGCCGTCGGCAACGGCTTTGTTGAGTTTTACTAATGTTTGGTTGACCACGCGCCCCGCGCCGAGGTTCATATGCCCCACTTCGGAGTTGCCCATTTGTCCTTCGGGAAGGCCGACGGCAAGCCCTGAGGCTTGGAGCTTGCTATGCGGATAGCGCGCCCAGAGGCTGTCCATAAAGGGCGTTTTAGCCGCATCAATCGCCGAAGCGGCTTTATTGATGGCAATTCCCCAGCCGTCCAGAATGATGAGAATGACTTGCTTATTCATACCCAAATTTATGGATATTCCTGAATCACGCAGGAAAGATTGGTACAAGTTTTTCAAAAATCGGATGGCGGAAGGGTGTGATTACTCTACCCGAATTTCGATAGTTGTGCTTATGCCTTTGTCGTCGGTGCAGGAAATTTTGCGTCTGCCGGGTTGTGGCGTGAAAAATACAGCTTCTTGGGGGCGCGCACGTCGGTAAAATTTGTCATCAATGTACCAAAAAACCTCGTTTACGTCGTTGGCTACGCGGCAGGAAAGCAACAGCTCGATGTCGTTGCTGTCGGCGCGGAGGTAGCTGCGCCCTTCAACAGGTGAGATAATCGCGGGCGGCTGTCGGTCAAATACCCTCGTACAGGCAGGATTGTGCGGCGGAATTGCCTCGAAGCGGATACCTGAGGAAGTCAGAAAGGCAACCATATCGGGGGAGTGGTTGGGGAATCTCCGCCGCCCAAACTGTCCGTTGGCAGGCAGGCAGTGGGAGCAATAGCTCATTTTTTCATCAGCGGATACAAAAACGGGCTTCAGATGCTCACAACGCATGGCAGGCGAAACACCCGGAATGTACCAGTCGCTTGTGAGTTGTGTGCAGAATTCGGCAGGCGGCAATCCGGTTTCGATGCAGATGCTGCGTTTTTGCAAGCCTTTGGGCTGCTCGAACCACTTTAAGGGCTGATTGAAGTCAATGGCATTAAAAAGTCTGAACAGCAGCGGGGTAGCCACGCCTGCGCCTGTCAGTTCGGGCGAGCCGATGCCGCTGAAGTTGCCCAACCAAACGGCGATCGTATAGCGGGAATTGTACCCGATGCTCCACGCGTCGCGCCGACCGTAGGAAGTACCTGTTTTCCATGCAATTTTGGGTACATGCGGGTTGTGTTCGTAGTCCGAGGGCAGTTCGGGGCGCGTTACCTGCGTGAGTATTTCATTGACCATGAAGGCAGCTTCGGGGCTGATAACCACTTCTGTTGCTGATTCCTGTGCTTGCGGGATGAGTTGCAGCGGCGCAAATCGGCCTTGATTAGCAAAGGTTGCATACAGTCCTGCCATTTCCCATACACTAACCCCGCAGCCCCCTAAAGCAAGCGAAAGCCCCAGTTGCTTTTCTTGACGGCTGATGTAGGTGAATCGGGCATTTTTCAGTGTTTTGATAAGGCGATTTACCCCCAACTCGTGCAGCACCTTAACGGCAGGCACATTGAGCGAGTAGGCAAGCGCCTGCGCGATGGTGACATATCCATTAAACTTTTGGTCAAAATTTTCAGGCGTATAGCCGTTAAAATCTACTGGAATGTCGGAAATGACAGTTTTTGGGGTCAGCAGTCCGGCATCGAAGGCTGCGGCATAGAGTATCGGTTTGAGGGCGCTTCCCGGCGAGCGAATGGCGCGGATACCGTCTACTTGCCCTGCATGCCTGTCGTCGTTGAAATCTTGCGAGCCTATATATGCCAGCACCTGCCGCGTGCGGTTATCTACGATCAATACGGCGGCGTTATGTACGCCTATCTTGGCCATGCTTTTGCTATAAGTGGCTGTAATTTCGGCAGCCTTGCGCTGCATATCGGCGTTGATGGTAGTTGTAATATTGGCATCGGCAAGGGCTGCTGTGCGGTGTATGCGCAGCCCCAAATGTGGGGCAAGTGCCGGCAACTGTTCCCGGGTAGCTTCCAATGGTTCGCGGAGCGCATCTTCTATAGCTTCGCGGTCGAAAATCTCGTCATCGCCGAAAATTCGCAGCCAGCGATTGCGCTCTTCTAATAGCTTGTCGTTTTGCTTACCTATCGCAAGTGAGTTGGGGCGATTGGGTACAATCGCCAGCGTTACAACCTGCGCAAGGCTTAGTTTGTCAGGCATCCTGCCGAAATAGAGTAGCGAGGCAGCTTTTACCCCCTCCACGTTGCCGCCATAAGGCACTAAGTTGAGGTAGAGTTGCAAAATTTCTTCTTTGGAATATACCCATTCCAATTGCAGGGCGCGAAAAATTTCAATTATTTTATTGGTATAACTGCGTTTTTTGGGTTCTAAGAGTCGGGCTACCTGCATCGTAATTGTAGATGCGCCTGAGGTAGTTTTGGCGCGGATAATATTTTTGGCAATCGCTCGCAAGATCGCCAGCGGATTCACGCCCGGGTGATAATAAAAAAAGCGGTCTTCTTTATTGATGAATGCGTGGCGCAGGTCGTGAGTAATTTCGTGCAACTCGGTTTTCATGCGCCATTTGTCGTCCGGGCTGAGGTAGGCTTGCAGCAGCGTTCCGTCTTGTGCCAGAATCATCCGCGAGTAATAGATCCGATCGGGTAGCGGAAAAGCAAGATGCAAAACAAAAAATAGCAGCCCAAGCAAGCCAAACCCTGCCAGTACTTGCCATAGGCGACACAACGAAGGATGGGCCAGAAAAGTAAGTAGGCGGTTTCGCAACATGGAACTAATCTCTAGTCTGTGCGAGTAAAATATCAGTTGCAGCGGCTGTTATTTCCTCCAATTGCCGGAAAGCCTCTTCTGTGCTTTCCCCATTGCGCATGCGCTGTAGAATATTGCGTAGGACATTCTCTATGCGGCGCGCCGACAGACTTTGCAGTGTCGGTTTTACTTTGTGCAAAAGTGCATCCATTTGGGCAGTGTCTTGCAGGCTGATGCAGGTGTACACTTGTTCGGGCAACTGCCGGAAGGTTTTCAGATAAATGTTGATCAATTCCTGTTCAAAAGAGGGATCGCCCATAGCAAAGTCTGCAATTTTATCAGGCTGTATGATGCTTGCTTCACTTCTACAACTGCGCGAACTCCTAGAAGGCGTTTGATTGCCTGCGTCGAGTTCCACCAAACTAAAATCGGGCGGCAGATAACCGAGCAGTTTCTGGTACAACTCTTCGGGATAGAACGGCTTGCTGATGTAGTCAGTCATTCCTGCTTGTGCTACTTTGTTGCGCACATCGCCCAGTACGGATGCTGTCAGGGCGATGATGGGAACAGGGGGAAGCCCCAGCTCCTGTTCTCTTTTCCGAATGGCGATTGTTGCTTGATAGCCATCCACCTCAGGCATTTGCAAGTCCATCAAAATCAGGTGGTAAGATTGCTGGCGCACGGCTTGAATAGCTTCTAAACCATTGATGGCTATGTCGGGTTTGATGCCCCATTTTTCTAAAAACTTGGAGGCAACAGTGCGGTTGGTTTCATTGTCTTCTACGAGCAACACCTGCAAACCTTCAAGTGAGATTTTTTTACCGCGTCCAATATTCTTATAGCCAATGCTAGGGCGTTCGTCTGTTTTTTGGAACGCAAGTTCAAAAAAGAAGCAAGAGCCTTTGCCTTCTTCGCTTTCCAACTCGATACAGCTGCCTTGCAATTCCAACAAGCGTCTGACAATAGCAAGCCCTAAGCCCGTTCCGCCGTATTTGCGCGTAGTATCGCCCGCTGCCTGCGTGAAGTAGTCAAAAATGCGAACGTGCTGCTCCTTAGGGATGCCTATACCCGTATCTGTAACGGAAAAATGCAGGCGGATATGTTCGGCAGATTCGTGCTTCACGGTGATTTCCAGCACTACTTTGCCCTGTTCAGTAAATTTGATGGCATTACTGAGCAAGTTGGTGATGATCTGGTTGAGCCGTATCGGATCGCCTTTGATAAAGGGAGGAATGCCTCGATCTATGCGCACCCTGAAGCCGATGCCTTTTTCCTCTGCTCGCGGGTTGAAGATATTTTTGGCAGAAGCGATCAGTTTGTACAGGCTAAAAGCTGTATGTTCAAAAGTGATTTTTCCGGCTTCAATCTTAGAAAAATCTAAAATATCGTTGATGAGCACCAATAAATTTTCGGCAGCAAAGCCGAGTGTTTGCAGGTATGGCACTTGTTCGGGGCGCGGGTTTTCGTCCATGAGCAGGTGTGTCATGCCTACTACTGCATTGAGCGGCGTGCGCAGTTCGTGGCTTATGGTCGAAAGGAATGTTTCCTTTGCCTTCATCGAACGCAGGGCCTCTTCTCGTGCTTGTATTAACTCCTGCTCAAAGGCTTTTCGCTGATCAATATTACGCGAGGTGCTTTGGATCTGCACCAATTTACCCTGCGGATTGAAGACTGCCTTGGCAATAGTCTCAAACCAGCAGTAAGTGCCGTCGGAGCGTCGGATGCGATATTCGATGGCATCTGTCCGTCCGTTGCGGATCAGCAAGCGGTGGTAGCGAGCCAGTTTGATCCAGTCTGCCGGATGTACGAACAGGTGCGGAGAAAGCGAGACCATTTGCGAAGGCTCGTAGCCCAGCAAATCGGAAACCGACTGCGATACATACTGAAAATCGCCGTTGGGACAATGCACGCAAATCAGATCCTGTGCATTTTCGGAAAGCAAGCGGAAGAGATTTACACTCGTGCGCAACTTCTCTTCGGTGAGCTTGCGGTCGGTAATGTCTTTGGGGTGGATGTAGATATAGCCTAATTCGGGCAGCGGTGTGAAATTGAAACGGTAGAACCGATTGCCAATCAGCATCTCTGTTTCCGAACTAAATCCTTTAGCAAGGTTTTCCAGCAATTGCTTGCCTTCTTCTTTGGCAAATAGGCTGTTCAGGTAGGGCTGAAAGATCTGGTGTTTCTCGGAAAAACCGATCATATTGCCCTGAAAATCAATGCAAATGAGGTTTTCGGTAAGGTTGCCGGGCAACAACTCAACCTCGTTGGAGCGATTGTTGGGCAGCCCGTAGAATAAATAGCCGCCACACTGTTGTCGGGCAACTTGGAGGTAGAAATACTTCTTGTTGCCCATCGTATCTATCATTGCCAACTGCATAGGACGGCTATAGCCCGAAGTGGGCAAAAGTGCTACCAGAATATCGGAAGAAATAGCACTGAGGCGCGTCAGAAAAGACTGACCAATGCTCTCCTCGGCGGTGTAGCCGGTTGCTTTAGTTGCGCCACTGCTCCAATGTGTCATTGCCCACTGCTCGTTGGTCGCAATGAGGATATGCGCATCCAATAGCGTAAATAGCGCTCCAATATCCAATCTACTTATGTCGGGCATCAATACCATGAGGCGATATTTTTCAGCTTTTCTAATGCAATAACGATATTTCTGCACAAAGGAGCATGAATGGATACACAAAAAAATCATACCAGTTGCGATTGCAGTTGCAAAGGTGCGCCATGTGTTTGGCGAATCAGTAGTGCGGCCGCAGCAGGCATCGCGCGAAAACTGCTTACAAGCATTTCTGTAAGCAGGGGCGAGCCAAAGAAACGCTGGATCTGTCGCCCTGCCCATAGCCTTCTTGCAAAGAGTTGCCTCCACTGTTTTTGGTATTGGCTATAAAGTTCGTCGGTGCTGAGGCTGCCACTTTCGCATTGCAAGAGCAGGTCAGCTAACAAAGCGCCGCTGTGGATAGCCATTGCCATGCCATTGCCGCATAGTGGAGTAATCATGCCTGCCGCGTCGCCACAAAGCAAAATACCGTTTTCTACCAACGTTTTAGGCGCAAAAGAGACCTCATTGATCACTTTGGGGGCATCGTAGAGCATTTCTGCCCGTAAAAAAATTTCTTTCAAAAATGGATTCTGATGTAAGTTTTGCCGCTCTAGTTGTACGATTGTACCATATTTTCTGATTTGATCACGTGCTACTAAGTAGCACAGGCAGCACTTGTCGTCCTCAATTCGCGAAATGCCGCAATAACCATCTTTGAAATTATGCAATGCAATCAAATCTTGATTATGTGCAATTTTTACATGGTATTTTACACCAACATAAGGCGAGCGTTGAGTAAAGAAATGGCGCTTGAGTTGTCTGTCTATGTTCGAGCGCTTGCCGTGTGCAGCAATCGCCCATCGTGCCTGCCATCGTTGCCCGCGGTTGTTAACAGCTACGAATTGCTGTTTGCCAATTCGTTCGATCTGTTCCACCGAACAGCGCTCTACGATTTCTACCCCGTTTGCAGTGGCTATTTCCGCCAGTTTAGCATCCAGCAGAAAGCGGCTGATGCCAAATCCTCCGCTTTCCAAAGGTATCTCAAGCCATTTTCCGGCGGGAGAACTTATTTGCAGGCGGCTGATTGGGACAGCACCCCATGCAAAAGGATCTATGCCGATACTTTCGAGGAGGGGCAAAGTTTCGTTGGAAACATATTCGCCGCAGACCCTGTGCAAAGGATAGCTGTTTTTTTCGAGCAAAGCAACCTTTAGACCTGCTTTTCCGAGCAAAATAGCATTGATAAGTCCGGCAAGCCCACCTCCGATAATTACAAAATCGTACATTCAGCGAATAAAATTTATCTAAGTAATATTACTCACAAGATTGCAGAAAAGCTAATATACAAAAGCGCTACTTTTAACGTTAGTAAGATGTACAAACATTTTAAAGTTTATCCCTTATGACTAACTGCTACCGTGTTGTAATCAAAGTTGTTTTGCTTTGTGTTTTGTCTTGTTATTTTTCTGCAGCACAAGCGCAATTTATAGACGATCCGCTCAAAAAGCCTGCACAATGGACAAAAGTCCGTCAAAATCCCGATGACTTGGAAACATGGTGCAACTATTACGGCAAAAAATGGGTTCTGATGAGCCAGACCGAGCAGCAGCAGATACTAGAATGGAAACATCAGCTACTTTTACAAGATATTGCCGACAAAGAGGCTATTATTACTTCTGCCTCAGCTAATACATCAACTGTTTCTGCTGCTAAACTACCGGCCTCCTCTGACCTACCCAGAGCAATCGCAGACATGGAAGGCATGATCCGTGAGGAACACAAAGGACTCAACGAACTGCGGAGTAATGTCCATGAAAACTTTGTGATACTGGAAGATATGTACCGCGATATTTTCAAAGAGCTTGGCGTTACGTATATCCCTTATGAAAAGCGCTATCCAAATGGCGACTACAGCCGGATTAAGTGGATTGAAGAACAAGAAGCGCAAATCAAAATGTTGAAAGAAAATAAAATCAGGCAGGTGAAGAGTAGCCTATCGAATGCGCGACATTAATAGATCAAGACCTTGCAAGATAGAACTTACGTTATACCATAAACCTTACGCTAAAACCTTTGGGCTTTGCTCAAAGGTTTTTTTCTTTGGGGTGGGCTATCTTTATGACCCGTAAAATCAATACAACAAAATACTTCGGAAATGAAAAAAAATACATGGATGTGGGGATTGCTGCTGTGTTTAGCTGCTTTCCATGCCTCAGCTCAAAAAAAATTGTCCGTTGATGATATCTATCGAAATGCTTCGCTGCGCGCCCGTTCGGTAGATAACGTGAACTGGATGAAGGATGGCAGGTATTACACTGCCCGCAAAGACAACGACATTATCCGCTACGATGTAACTACCGGTCAGCCCGTAGAAACTATCCTGGCAGGTAACAGTTTAAATATCTCTTACGATAATTATGAATTCAGCGCCGATGAGCGTAAACTATTACTCACAACCGACTTTGAGCCAATTTATCGCCGCTCGTACAAAGCAGAGTTTTATGTGTATGACCTTGCTGCCAAATCGTTGGCGCAACTTTCTACAGGGGGCAAGCAGTCGTATGCTACATTCTCGCCCGATGGCAGCAAAGTAGCTTTCACGCGCAACAATAATCTGTTTTTCAAAGATTTAGCATCGGGAAAAGAGACAGCGGTTACCACTACAGGTAAATTCAACGAATTGATTCACGGCAGTGCAGACTGGGTATATGAGGAAGAATTCAGCATGGCAAAAGCATTTGAGTGGTCGCCGGATGGTAGCAAGATCGCTTTCATCAGCTTTAATGAAAGCAACGTGCCTGAGTTTAATATGCAGATGTGGCTGACTAATGCGCTTTATCCTACTGACTACCGGTTTAAGTATCCTAAGGCGGGCGAAAGTAACTCGATTGTCAGTGTTTCTGTGTACGATCTTGCATCGGGTGCAACTACGGCTGTCAATATAGGTGAAGAAACGGATATTTACGTGCCTCGCATCCAATGGACGAGCATTCCTAATACACTTGCCGTGTTGCGCATGAATCGCCTGCAAAATAAAATGGAGCTGCTTTATGCCGATGTAACTACAGGTGCTACGCGAGTTATCCTCGAAGAAAATAGTAAAACCTATCTGGAAGCTGAAAACTTTGACATGATGGTTTACCTGAAAAATGGTAAACAATTCATCTGGGCAAGCGAACAGAGCGGCTATAAACATTTGTACTTGTACAACAACGATGGCAAACTCGTGCGTCCGCTGACGCAAGGCGACTGGGAAGTAGATAAATTTCTCGGCATTGACGAAACGGCAAAAGTTCCTGTGATCTATTACACTTCTACGGAAGTTTCGCCTTTGGAGCGCCACTTTTACCGCATCGGATTGGACGGCAAAAACAAGCAGCGACTGACCGCATCGGCAGGTTCTAACCGGATCAACCTGAGCCACGACTTCAAGTACTATTTCTGCTACAACACAAGCAATCAGGTTGCGCCCAATGTAAAACTCTATCAAGTCAATGGCAATAAATTGGTGAAAGTATTAGAAGAGAATACCGAACTACAAAAGGCTGCCGCCGATTTCAGACTCTCGCAAAAGGAGTTTTTCACCTTCAAAACGGCAGATGGAACAGTGTTGAACGGCTATTTTATCAAACCGCCTGATTTTGATGCAACAAAGCGCTATCCCGTGTTGATGCACGTGTACGGCGGCCCCGGCTCGCAGCAGGTGTTGAACACTTATGCGAACGGAACTAATGACCTGTGGCACAACATGCTGGCTCAGAACGGTTATTTGGTTGCCTGTGTGGATAATCGCGGAACAGGCGCTCGCGGTGAAGCCTTCAAAAAAATAACTTACGCTAATTTAGGCAAATACGAAGTTGCAGACCAGATCGAAGCGGCAAAATATTTAGGCAGCCTGCCTTATGTGGACAAAGAGCGCATTGGTATCTGGGGGTGGAGCTATGGCGGCTATATGAGTTCCCTGTGCCTGCTGCTGGGCAACGATGTGTTTAAAGCAGCTATTGCTGTTGCGCCCGTGACCAACTGGCGGTTTTACGACACGATCTACACCGAGCGCTTCCTGCAACGCCCGCAGGACAATCCGAGTGGTTATGACGACTATTCGCCTGTTACTCATGCCAATAAGTTGAAAGGCAAGCTACTCCTCGTACACGGCACGGGCGACGACAATGTTCATTTTCAGAATGCTGTTGCGCTCCAAAACGCGCTAATCGCCGCTAATAAACAGTTTGATTCGTTCTACTATCCTGACCGCAATCACGGCATCTACGGCGGCATCACCCGCATCCACTTGTACCAGATGATGACTGACTTTGTGCTTAAGAATCTGTAATGCGATTTTTACTTATATTGATTGGCACAAACAAATAAAATCCAATGATGAAAAAACTTGCATTATGGAGCTTGACTCTGCTGATAGCGGCAGCGGCAAGCGCACAAGAAAAGCCTAAGCCTGAAGAAACTGAGGTTTGGGAGCCTGAACCCAAAGTAGTAACTGCGCCGGGTATGGGCAAAGCTCCTTCAGATGCCATCATATTGTTCGATGGCACCAACCTTAACGAGTGGGTAAGCGCTAAAGACGGCGCTGCGCCTAAGTGGGAGGTAAAAGACGGAGTAATGACTATTGTACCCTCTACGGGCGATCTACTAACGAAGCGCACCTTTGGCGACTTTCAACTGCATTTAGAGTGGCGCTCGCCCGACGAGCCTAACCGCAAAGGACAAGACAAAGGCAACAGCGGCGTGTTTATGCAAGACCGCTATGAGGTGCAGATTCTGAACTCCTACGAGAACCGCACTTATTCCAACGGGCAGGCAGCCAGTATCTATAAGCAAAGCATTCCTTTGGTAAACGCTACCTCAAAGCCTGGTGATTGGAATACCTACGATATTATTTACACCGCTCCGCGATTCCGCCAAAATGGCTCGTTGGAGCGCCCTGCTTACATTACAGTAATTCACAACGGAGTAGTAGTGCAGAATCATGTAGAAATTCATGGAACGACCGAGTATATCGGTGCGCCTAAGTATATTGCGCACGGCAAGGGGCCGATCCGCCTGCAAGACCACAGTAACCCAGTAAGTTTCCGCAACATCTGGATTCGGGAAATGTAACAAATAAGTATTCCCAATTTTTGGAACGTTGATACAGGCGGATAGCACAGATTTTCACTATCTGTGTGTCCGCCTGTATCCGAGCGATCCATACTTTTTATTCTATTAGGCGTTCTCTTTCGCAGAAACTGATGCCCATTTGTGATAGTTCTGTCAATACAGGCTTATAAATCTCTTCCATTACGGGTATTTGTACGCCTGTGAGTCGTATCTTATTTGCCAATAAAAGTTTTGTAGCAATACCTAGTGGCAAACCTACTGTTTTTGCCATAGCAGTATGGTGGCTATCGTCGCCAAATACTACCAAATTAGATACGAGTTCAAAGTTGCCCTCTGCCTTGTGGTACTCGAAGGCGTGCTGCAAAATGATCATATCCCGATCGCCTTCTGCTAACTTCCATTTTTTCTCCAGCAGGTGTTGCAGGATTTGAGCTGGGGTAGCTTTTTCCAGTCCTATTTTATTATGACTGAACAGTCCGAGCCATTGAATTTTTTCAATCAGTTCTGACTTAGGCGCTACGTTCATCATTTTAGCGAGTTTTTCTTCTACTAGATAGGTGCGGCTATATTGCAGGAACATATTGGTAAACTCGCGATAGGTAGTTGTGGCAGAGTTGTCAATAATAATTTCATCATCTGTCATTCCAAGTTGTACAAAAGTATTCCAAGCGGCGCAATAACCTTTTTTACGCAAAGTTCCGCGCAGAATGGTCGGAATTTGTCGCAGACCATAAAGCTCGCGGTAGATAATAGAATCACGGTTGGGGTATCCTTCGTAGTCGCCTAGTCCTTCTACATACACATCTTCCGTATGGCTGAAAAGACGGTGATAAGGAACATATTTCGGCTGCCCGTTGATCATATATTTGGCCGTTCCTTTACCTGCCAGCACCACATTGCGTGGATTCCATGTGAATTTATAGTGCCATGGGTTGTTGTCGTACTCGGGTGCTACCAGCCCCCCTGCATAGGAGCGGAAACTGGTAATAACGGCATCTTCCCGATGGAGTCTGTCTATGATTTGCATGGCGGACATGTGATCAATGCCCGGATCAAAGCCCATTTCATTGAGCAGCAGAATGCCTTTTGCCTGTGCCTCTTCATGCAGCTCCCGCATTTCAGGCGATACATAGGAAGCCGTTAGGAGCGGTATGCCAAACGCTACACAGACTTTGGCAACCGTCATATGTGCCGTAGGAGGTAAGAGCGAGATGACAACGTTTGCATCCTGTACGATGCTCCGGCATTGCTCCTGATTATTCCCGTCCAACGAGATCGCTTTTGCGGAGGTATTATCGCCACCATTGGCAATAATTTTGGCATGAGCTGTTTCCTGAATAGCATCTGCGACAGTGAGCCTGTAGCCCTCGCTTTGGCAGAGTCGCAATAAATAATTAATCAAGACATCGGAAGAACGGCCTGCGCCCAGCAAAAGGATATGTTTCATGGTAGGAAAAAGAAAAAATCTATCTTCATGCAAAGATAAATTTTCCTGATGAGAGTTTGTACAAATAGCGCTACTCGTCTTTCAAGGCAACAACCGGATTAACGGCCGCTGCTTTGGCGGCAGGAATAATACCTGCCAAAGCCCCGAAATAACCAACATTGCCAATGCTGACAATGCAACAGTCATGTTCACCTCAGGATTGGCAAAAAATTCGCCTTCGGCTTCAAATTTCTTGAATAGAAAGTTAATCAGTTCAATTAAGCCAATGCCGCACATCAGGCCGACATAGCCCGCTACAGCAGTAATCGCGATAGATTCCTGCACAATCAGGCTGACGATGCTCCATGAAGTAGCGCCCGACGCCTTGCGGATGCCGATTTCTTTGGTGCGTTTCCGAACCACGATGAGCCATCGGCGAGGATGATTTTAGGTTGGCTAATCAGGGCGCGGGCAATAGCAACGCGCTGCCGCTGACCACCCGACATCTCGTTGGGGCTGTGCTCTGCCCAATCGCGCAAACCGACCATGTCTAAGTATTCCAATGCCTTTTTGTTGCGCTCTTTGTGGCTTACCTGCTGCTAGTACAGCGGCAATGCTGCATTTTCCATCGCATTTTTGAAGTTCAGCAAGTTAAAGGACTGAAAGACAAAGCCGATGAAGCAATTGCGATAATAAGCGGCTTTAGTTGCTGGCAAGTTTTTTATCAGCGTATTGTTCAGGTAATATTCGCCTGTGTCGTAATCATCCAGAATCCCCAGAATATTAAGCAGCGTGGACTTGCCAGAACCCGAAGAACCCATGATGGATACAAGTTCGCCTTCTTCAATAATAGCTTCCAGACCTTTCAGGACATGCAGGCGGCTGTTGCCTACCGAGTAGTATTTGTGGATGTTGTTGAGTTGGATCGTAGCACAGGCGCTTTTTGACGTAGATTTAAATACTAACTGCCAAATGCAGTACCAAAAGCGATAAGGCGTTGATAAATAGCACTTTAACAGCTACTTTATCTGCGCAAATTCATAGATGAACACCTGTGCGTACATTATAGAACAACAAAAATAGGCCGTCCAAAAAGGAAGGATGTAGCACAAACTTCAGTCTGTAACTATTTGATTATCAGGTAACCAAAAAAATAACAGACTAAAGTCTGTGTTACTTTTTGGACAGCCTCTAAGAAGTACCCAGGGCCGGGGTCGAACCGGCACGGTATTGCTACCACTGGTGTTTGAGACCAGCGCGTCTACCGATTCCGCCACCTGGGCGAACAGTGGCACAAAGGAAAAGTTAAATTTTGGTTAATACAAGTGCGTCCTACAAATTTTTTTTTGCGCTTAATTGCTTTTAGATTTGCTCACATTCCTGACTGATATGCGTAAAATACACAAGATACTGGTAGCTAATCGCGGTGAAATCGCTTTGCGCGTGATGCGCACGGCACGCGAAATGGGCATTCAAACCGTTGCTGTTTACAGTGAAGCCGATCGCAATGCGCTGCATGTGCGCTTTGCCGATGAGGCGGTTTGCATTGGCCCGCCGCCTTCGGCCCAGTCTTATTTGTTGATGGATAAACTCATCGAAATCAGTTTGCAACTCAATGTAGATGCTATTCATCCGGGCTATGGTTTCCTATCGGAGAATGCTGCTTTTTCGCGCAAAGTGAGCGAGGCAGGTCTGATTTTCATTGGGCCCTCGCCCGAATCTATCGAGATGATGGGCAGTAAACTCTCAGCTAAACTGGCTGCCAAACGGTACAATATTCCGCTGGTACCGGGTACAGAAGAAGCTATTAGCGATATTTCTGCAGCTAAGCAACGCGCCGCAGCAATCGGCTACCCTGTCCTGATCAAAGCCAGCGCAGGCGGCGGCGGCAAAGGGATGCGTCTGGTGCATAACGAGGAAGAGTTCGAAGAGCAAATGAACCGCGCCATCAGCGAGGCACAGGCAGCTTTTGGCGATGGGGCTGTTTTCATTGAGAAGTTTGTAACTGCGCCGCGCCATATCGAAATTCAGGTATTGGGCGATAAACACGGTCATGTAATCCACCTCTTCGAACGCGAATGCTCCATTCAGCGTCGCCACCAGAAAGTGATCGAAGAAGCGCCTTCTGCCGTGCTGACTCCCGAAATTCGGGCAGCAATGGGCAAATGTGCGGTAGATGTAGCCCGTGCATGTAACTACTACGGCGCAGGAACGGTCGAGTTCATCGTCAATGATAAATTGGAATTTTACTTCCTTGAAATGAATACGCGTTTGCAGGTAGAACATCCTGTAACAGAGATGATTACGGGTGTGGATTTGGTGCGCCAACAGATCCTCGTTGCCGAAGGTCATCCGCTGGAAATCCGTCAGGAAGATCTCCAAATCAAAGGCCATGCGATCGAAGTCCGCGTGTGTGCAGAAGATCCTGCTAATAACTTCCTGCCCGATATTGGCAAATTACACACCTACGTGCGCCCGCAAGGCCCGGGTATTCGAGTAGATGACGGTTTTGAACAGGGCATGGACATTCCTATTTACTACGATCCGATGATTGCCAAGCTGATCGTTCATGCGGAAGATCGCAGCAAAGCTATCGCCAAGATGCTACGCGCCATCGAAGAGTACCAGATTACAGGCATTCAAACAACCTTAGGCTTTTGTAGCTATGTACTCAACCACGAGGCATTCATTAGCGGACAGTTTGACACCAAGTTTGTAGAAAAATACTTCAGGCCGGAAGTATTGCAAAGCGTCCACAAGGCTAAGGAAGAACAAATAGCTGTGGCCTTGGCTGCCCTTCTGCTGGAGCAAAGTGAAAATAAACCTGCCGTAGTAGGACGAACTGTGCCGCAATTAGCGGTTGCGGGCAAGTCGGCATGGAAGCGCCGCGCGAAGTTGTAGTCATACGCAAAAATTTTTGGGGTGAAAACCCTGTACATTAACCCATCGAGCGTCGCGTAGATACGACGTTGCCCAATTCCTTCGCAATTTCAACGCGCTGTTTTGCTAATTGGCTGTAGGAGTGCAGTTTAAGGATTACTTCAGCCTCGTCATTTGCCTTTTCAGCGCGTTTGATTTCGGCAAGAGTTTCTAATTCTAACTTTTCTATAAATTCTTTTTTCAATCGCAGGATGTTTTCATAGACTGCTACGGGCAATTTGTCTGTTTCTTTAGGAACGTAGATGTCGTGCATTAGTTCCCAGTTGGGACTGATCTCGTGCCGCTCTTCGGTAATACTTGCCACCATCTCCACAATATCGGGTGGGCCATACCTGATAAAGTATTGTACGTCAGGCTCTTCGCCTTGTAAAGTAGCATCCTTGTACATTTCCAACGCACGACGATACAGCGGCGTATGAAATTCTATATCATCAATTTCGTGTAAAAGATATTGCCATAATTTGAGGTCTTCTTCCAAAAAATATTGACCATAGTTGAGCAATAGGCGAATACTTTCCTGCTCGTGCCGGTTGACAATAGTAGAAATACTATGCTGGAAGATCGGAGTTCCTGTAACAAACTCGTCCGGTAGCTGATCGCTCGTGCGATAATCTTCATAAGGCTCATCGGGTAGGGGAGGCAAACGATCATCTGCCGGATGTGGCGGTTCGTAAGGTGCTTTTTGCTGTTGTTGCTCGCGCTCCCGTTGGCGCTGCTGTGCGTTTTTCCAAAGCGTTTGCCCAAGTTCGGCTACCAGTACCTCCTCACTGACCTGCAACAAAGTAGCGCACTGCTTCACAAACATTTCCCGCTTGATCGCATCAGGCACTTTGGCAATACTATTGACAATTTCGCGAATTGCTTCTGCTTTTTTGATAGGTTCATCGGCAGCATCTGCAATCAGGGTCTGTACTTTGAAGCGAATAAAGTCAGTTGCTTTTTCGTTGAGGAAATGGCTGAAGGCTGCGCTACCCTGCTTCTTGATGAAACTATCCGGGTCGTCGCCTGCGGGAAATACGACTGCCCGCACGTTCATGCCCTGCTCCAGTAGCATATCAATCCCTCGCAGCGATGCTTTGATCCCTGCCGCATCGCCGTCGTAAAGTACAGTTACATTGTCGGTAAAGCGCTTGATGAGCTTGATTTGTCCCTCTGTGAGCGAGGTTCCCGAAGAAGCCACCACGTTAGCAATGCCCACCTGGTGCATGGCGATCACATCCATATAGCCCTCTGTCAGGTAGCAATTATCGGCTTGCCGGATGGCTTGCTTGGCTTGAAAAATGCCATATAGCACTTCACTTTTCAAGTAAACTCCCTCAATTTCAGGCGAATTGAGGTACTTAGGTTTGTCATCGGCTTTGAGGGTGCGCGCTCCAAAGGCAATCACTTTACCCGCTAAATCGTGGATAGGGAACATCACGCGCCCGCGAAAACGATCGTAGCGCTGTATCTTCCCTTCGCTTTCCTTCACGACTACCAAACCTGTTTTTTCCAATAATTCGGTGCTATATTGCTGCTTGGTAGCTGCCTGTTCCAGCGCATGCCAGTCGTTGAGGCTGTAGCCCAGTTCAAAAGTCTCGATACTCTTTAAGTTGATACCACG
The DNA here is from genome assembly GCF_053489755.1 of Rhodoflexus sp. Classification (NCBI taxonomy): domain Bacteria; kingdom Pseudomonadati; phylum Bacteroidota; class Cytophagia; order Cytophagales; family Thermoflexibacteraceae; genus Rhodoflexus; species Rhodoflexus sp. The sequence continues at coordinate 2,326 of NZ_JBRCHD010000001.1, read as the reverse complement.
CTCTTTTAAATAACTCAGGCCGAGAGATTGACCTTCCTGCGACTGCATAAGTTGTGTTCTGAAAAAATTATTGGCAAATCCAAGCACAATGAGCATAGACTCCCGCTGTGTCTTGACTTCTTCGTAAGCCTCGTTTGGCAGGTGTTCTTCTTCAATTTCAATGTTGTACTTCTTTGCCAAGTAGCGCAGTGCTTCGGGATAGCTCAAACCTTCTATGTCCATTACAAACTTGACCGAGTCGCCAGCGGCCCCACAGCCAAAACATTTGTAAATTCCTTTGGCAGGCGCTACCGAAAAAGACGGCGTTTTTTCGTCATGGAAAGGACAACAGGCCCACAGGTTCGCACCTTTGCGTTTCAGCGAAACAAAATCGCCTACTACGTCCTCAATAGCAGCCGTTTCCTTAATGCGGCGAATGGTTTGTTCAGAAATACGCATACTCCCTCTAATATCCGGATTTCTTCCGAGTTCTACCCAATGATACAATGCGCCCCAGCGAGGCAAGATACAATTGAGGCACAACGCTCAATCATTAGATCAAATTAAAATGTGTCGTACCCTGCGGATACTTTGATATTACTTGCTGATTGGCAGCTACTTACACACCTCAGAGGCTGCTACATATTATTTGCATTTTGCCAAACTACTTAAGACAATTCTAAAACTACGAAAAAAGCGCTAATTTCAAGGCTATAAATTTAGTTACTAACACACCTATAGACATGATCAATGCCCTCGAGCGGTTGGGAAAGCAGTTGCAGGGAAATTTATTGACTGATCGCGCAACGCGCATACTCTATGCGACCGACGCTTCCGTTTATCGCGAGATGCCTTTGGCAGTAGCTATTCCTAAAAACACCGAAGATTTAAAAAAATTAATTCGCTTTGCCAATGAATTTAACACCTCGTTAATTCCCCGAACGGCGGGAACGTCTTTGGCCGGACAAGTGGTTGGCAGCGGCATTGTAGTAGATATTTCCAAATATTTTAACCAAATATTGGAGATTAATCCAACGGAAAGATGGGTTCGCGTACAGCCCGGCGTAGTGCGCGACGAGTTAAACATGGCGCTAAAGCCCTACGGACTTTTTTTTGGACCTGAAACTTCCACCGCCAACCGCGCCATGATTGGCGGGATGGTAGGCAATAATTCCTGCGGTTCTAATTCCATTGTCTATGGCAGCACACGCGAGCATGTCTTGGAAATCAAGGCTTTACTTGCGGACGGCAGCGAGGCGGTTTTCAAAGAATTAAGCCTCAACGAGTTTCAAGCCAAGTGTAACGACGACAACGTCGCCAGTCCTTTAGAAGCGGCTATTTATCGGCAAATCAGGGACTTATTATCCAACCCTGACAACCAAAAAGAGATACGCGACAATTTCCCTAAAGCAATTATCGAGCGGCGCAATACGGGCTACGCACTCGATTTGCTGCTGGAAACCGAACCTTTCAGCACGGCAGAGGAATACCGCACCTTCGGACCGTATCAGCAGAAGGCGGCAGCCCCGCCGCCGTTCAATTTCTGCAAACTTATTGCAGGTTCAGAAGGCACGCTGGCGCTGATTACGGAAATTAAGCTCAATACCGTGCCGCGCCCGCCCGAAAAAGTCGGGCTGGTTTGCGTGCATTGCCACAGCATTGACGAGTCGCTGCGGGCGAACATCATCGCTGTGAAGCATCGCCCAAGCGCCAGCGAACTGATGGATCATTACGTGCTGGAATGTACCAAAACCAACATTGAACAACGACAAAATCGCTTTTTTGTAAAAGGAGACCCGCAAGCAATTCTGGTGGTGGAATTTTCAAAAGACACTGCCGAAGAAGTCTTTGAGGCTGCCAATAATTTAATCACTGAATTACAAGAACACGGCTTAGGTTACCATTATCCCATTGTCAGCGGTGCAGATGTCAAAAAAGTTTGGGCGCTGCGCAAAGCAGGGCTGGGCTTGCTCGCCAACATTCCCGGCGATGAAAAAGCGGTTGCTGTAATTGAAGATACTGCTGTTGCTGTAAACGATTTACCTGCCTATATCCGTGAATTTAATGCGATTCTGAATAAATATAACCTATATAGCGTGCATTATGCACATGCAGGCTCAGGCGAATTGCACCTGCGCCCAATAATTAACCTAAAAACCGAAGAAGGTAATCACTTATTTAAAATTATTGCACAGGAAATCGCCACATTAGTCAAAAAATACAACGGCTCGCTTTCCGGCGAACACGGCGACGGCAGGCTGCGCGGCGAGTTCATCGCCCAGATGGTCGGGGAACGCTGCTACGAAATGTTCCGACAAATCAAGCAAACGTGGGATCCCAGAGGCAT